>CAYWDL010000136.1:0-5784 GCA_964457015.1 uncultured Roseburia sp.
GTGTATATGTAAATGCTTCAACAAGATTTACTGATGGTTTTGAATTTGGCTTTGGTGCTGAGATTGGTATTAGTACTCAGAAGATTCATGCCAGAGGTCCTATGGGACTTAATGAGCTTACAACAAGCAAGTATATAATATACGGAAATGGACAGGTTAGATAGATGATAGGATATGTTGATATTGATAATATAGATATTTTGGCTGTTGCCCCGGAGAGTGAGCCGGAGAGACAGTATTATTTTATGGCAAAGCTTAAAGAATGGGCATTGGCTATGGAAGAGAAAAAGGGAAGAAAGCTTACAGCATGTATTAATACCTATGGTTGCCAGATGAATGCAAGAGATTCAGAGAAGCTTACGGGGATTTTGGAGCTTGTCGGTTTTGAGCTTGTTGAGGATGAAAAGGCAGATTTGGTACTGTATAATACTTGTACTGTTAGAGAAAATGCTAATTTGAAGGTGTATGGGCATCTTGGATATCTGTCAAATGTTAAAAAGAAAAATCCTGATATGATAGTATGCTTATGTGGCTGTATGATGCAGGAGGAAACAGTTGTAGAAAAGATAAAGAAAAGCTATAGATTTGTTGACTTAGTATTTGGTACACATAATATTTATAAGTTTGCTGAGCTTTTATTTAATAGTGTTAGCCTTAAGAAGATGGTAGTAGATATTTTGCCTGATGCAGACAGAGTTGTTGAGGATTTGCCGATTGAAAGAAAGTACAGCTTCAAATCAGGTGTAAATATTATGTTTGGATGTAATAATTTCTGTACTTACTGTATTGTGCCTTATGTACGAGGCAGGGAAAGAAGCAGGAAGCCGGAGGATATCATTGCAGAGATTAAGAGGCTTGTGGCAGACGGAGTTGTGGAGGTAATGCTTCTTGGTCAAAATGTTAACTCCTACGGCAAAAATCTTGAAGAAAAGCTTACATTTGCGCAGTTATTACAGCAAATTGAGCAGATTGACGGTTTAGAGCGCATTCGTTTCATGACATCTCATCCAAAGGATTTGTCCGACGAGCTTATCGATGTAATGGCTACATCAAAAAAGATTTGTCGTCACATACATTTACCTGTTCAGTCCGGAAGTACAAGAGTGCTTAAAGCGATGAACAGAGTTTATACCAAGGATGATTATCTTGCATTGGTGGACAGAATCAAGGCTAAATTACCGGATGTTTCCCTTACAACTGACATTATTGTTGGTTTCCCGGGCGAAACAGAAGAGGATTTCCTTGAGACGCTTGATGTTGTAAGGAAGGTGCAATATGATAGCGCATTTACTTTTATTTACTCAAAGAGAACCGGAACAAAGGCGGCTTCTATGGAAAATCAGGTAGATGAAGCTGTTGTGAAAAATCGTTTTGACAGATTATTAAAAGAGGTTCAGGATATTGCAGTAAATAATTCACATCGTTTGGTGGGTGGAACATATGATGTGTTGGTTGAAGATGTAAACGGCAGTGTTGAAGGTTATATGACTGGAAGATTAAGTAATAATATGCTTGTGCATTTTCCTGGGGACAAGGATTTGATTGGCAAGATAGTGAAGGTTGAGCTTGTTGAGTCTAAAGGTTTTTACTATAACGGAAGAATACTTTAAATAAATGGCAGGTGAGATTGTTCTCATCATACCTAGAAAGGTCGAATGAAAAATGGAAAAGTTGAAACCAAAGTTGTTTTCGGTAATGAAAACATATAACAAAGAACAGTTAGCTAAGGATATTGTAGCCGGTATAATCGTTGCGATTATTGCATTGCCATTGTCGATTGCTTTGGCATTGGCCTCAGGTGTTGAACCACAGATTGGTATTTATACAGCCATAGTTGCAGGCTTTGTAATATCATTTTTAGGTGGTAGTCGTGTACAGATTGCAGGACCTACTGCGGCTTTTGCTACTATTGTTGCCGGTATTGTGGCTGAATTTGGAATGGATGGACTTATTTTGGCGACAATTATGGCCGGAATCATTCTTATACTTATGGGATTGTTTAAGTTCGGCAAGCTTATTAAGTTTATTCCTTACACAATTACGCTGGGTTTTACAGCTGGTATTGCAGTAACTATTTTTGTTGGACAGATTGCATCATTTGCAGGAATTGATACAAGCGGATACGAGGGTGAAACTATTGAAACTATTGATAAAATCAAAGCTCTGGTTGCAACCGCTGATACATTAAATGTTACAGCGCTTTTAATCGGTGTGTTGTCACTTGCAATTCTTATTGTATGGCCGAAGATTAATAAGGTTATTCCAGGTTCACTTATTGCTGTTATTGTAGCTGCATTGGTTGTTAAATTTGGCAATCTTGAATCTGTTAATACTATTGGTAAGCTTTATCCGGGATTATCAAGTGAACTGCCTAAATTCGCTTTACCTTCTGTATCGTTTAAGCTTATAGAGCAGCTGCTGCCAAGTGCATTTACAATTGCAATTTTAGCAGCTATTGAATCACTTTTATCTTGTGTTGTTGCAGATGGTATGATTGGTAGTCAGCATCGTTCTAATATGGAATTAGTTGCACAGGGTGTTGGTAATATTGCATCAGGCTTATTTGGTGGTATTCCTGCTACAGGTGCTATTGCCAGAACTGCTGCCAATATTAAAAATGGTGGTAGAACACCAATCGCCGGAATGGTTCATGCAGTAGTATTATTGCTTATGCTTGTTGTATTAATGCCACTTGCAAAGCTTATTCCAATGCCAACCATTGGTGCAATTCTTTTTATGGTTGCATACAATATGAGTGGTATCAAGGATGTTGTAAATGCTATTAAGCGTTCGCCAAAGAGCGATATTGCTGTACTTGTTGTAACATTTGTATTTACAGTTGTATTTGACCTTGTAGTTGCCATAGGCTTTGGTCTTGTTCTTGCTGCAGCATTATTCTTAAAGAGAATGAGCGATGTTACTGAAATCAAGGGATGGAAGTACGTAGACCAGACAGAAGGCGAAGAAAACAATCTTATGGAGCTTCCAAAGGATACACTTGTATTTGAAATTACAGGACCTTTATTCTTTGGTGCCTGCGATAAATTAACATATATTGTAAGCAATGTACAGGTGAACACAATCATTCTTAGAATGCGAGGTGTGTCTGCTATGGATTCAACTGCAGTACATACATTTGATGGAATAATTGAAACATGTAAGAAGAATAACATTACACTTATCTTCTCACATGTAAATGAGCAGCCAATGTCTGTAATGGAGAAGAGCGGCTTTGTTGAAATTGTTGGCAAGGAAAACTTCTGTGAAAACATTAATGCAGCAATCGAAAGAGCATATGATTTAGCCGGTGCAAAGAAAACTGGTCAAGCAAAGAATGACAAGAAGAGCGGTGGCGAAGAAAACATCGCAGATAACTACCGAATATAGATAAACAGGAGAAGAATTATATGGCATTATCACCAATGATGCAACAATATGTTGCAACCAAAGAAGAGCATAAGGATTGTATACTTTTTTACAGACTTGGTGACTTCTATGAAATGTTCTTTGAGGATGCTGTTTTGGTATCAAAAGAGCTGGAATTAACATTAACAGGAAAAGATTGCGGCCTCCCGGAGCGTGCACCTATGTGTGGAGTTCCTTATCATGCTGCTGAAAACTATATTAATAAATTGGTATCACGAGGTTACAAGGTAGCAATCGGTGAACAGGTTGAAGACCCAAAGCTTGCAAAAGGGCTGGTGAAAAGAGAGGTTGTAAGGATTGTTACACCAGGTACAAACATCAATTCTCAAACAATGGATGAGAAAAAGAATAACTATATAATGAGTATCGTATATTTTGGTGATATTTATGGTATTTCTACAGCGGACCTTTCTACTGGTGATTTCTATGTGACAGAGGTTGATTCACAGAGAAGCTTACTTGATGAGATTAATAAATTTATGCCGGCAGAGATTATCTGCAATAATTCTTTTAGTGTAAGTGGTGTTGATATTGATGATATTAAAACAAGACTTGCAATTCCTGTTTTTGCTATGGATGATTGGTATTTTGATGATGATACCTGTAAGAGAACCTTGCTTACGCACTTTAAGGCGCAGACCTTAGAGGGACTTGGGCTTATTGATTACAGTGCAGCTATTGTTTCAAGCGGAAGCCTGATGCTTTATTTTCAGGAAACTCAGAAGAATGCATTAGCGCAGCTTACAAGGATAACTACATACAATACCGGTAAGTATATGATTATTGATACATCCACAAGAAGAAATCTTGAGCTTGTTGAGACATTACGTGAAAAGCAAAAAAGGGGCTCGCTTCTGTGGGTTCTTGATAAGACAAAGACTGCAATGGGTGGACGTTTGCTTCGTTCGTATATTGAACAGCCATTGATTGAAAAGGCTGATATTATAGCCCGTCAGGAGGTTATTGAAAAGCTTAATGGTTCAATGATTACAAGAGAGGAGTTAAGAGAATACCTTAATCCAATCTATGACCTTGAGCGAATTATAAGTAAGATTGCAAGCAAGAGTGCCGGACCAAGAGATTTGGTGGCGTTTAAGAATTCTCTTATGATGCTTCCTCATATAAAAATGCTGTTAAATGAGTTTGATGCTGCTCTTATGAATGAAATCAAGGGAGAGCTTGATACATTAGAGGATATTGCAAAGCTTATTGATGATGCCATTGTTGAAGAACCACCGTTGGCTTTAAAGGACGGAGGCCTTATTAAGGATGGTTATAATGAGGAAATCGACAGACTTAGAAGCGCAAAGACGGAGGGAAAGACTTGGCTTATGGACCTTGAAGCAGAGGAACGTGAGCGTACAGGCGTAAAAACTCTTAAGATTAAGTTTAATAAGGTGTTTGGTTATTGTATTGAGATTACAAATTCATACAAGGATCAGTTTGAGATTCCAGATGATTATACTAGAAAGCAGACATTGACAAATGCTGAGAGATATATAACTCCTAAGCTTAAAGAATTGGAGGATTTGATTCTTGGTGCTGAAGACAGATTATTCTCATTGGAATATGATATATTCTCAATGTTAAGAGAAAATATAGTTGAACATATTGAAAGAATACAGACAACAGCCAAGGCAGTGGCTAAGATTGATGTATTTGCATCACTTGCTTATGTTGCTGATAAGAATAATTATGTTCGTCCGCAGATAAATGAAAAGGGTATCATTGACATTAAAAACGGCAGACATCCTGTTGTTGAGAAGATGATTACAAACGATATGTTTGTGGCAAATGACACATTTCTTGATAATGCCCAGAATAGAATATCAATTATTACAGGTCCTAATATGGCCGGTAAGTCAACATATATGAGACAGACAGCCCTTATTGCTCTTATGGCGCAGATTGGTTCCTTTGTACCGGCTGAAAGTGCAAATATTGGTATCTGTGACCGTATATTTACACGAGTAGGTGCATCTGATGATTTGGCTTCGGGTCAGAGTACATTTATGGTTGAGATGACTGAGGTTGCTAATATTCTAAGAAGTGCCACGAGAGATTCGCTTTTGATTCTTGATGAAATCGGTCGTGGTACAAGTACATTTGACGGCCTTAGTATAGCATGGGCTGTAGTTGAACATATCAGCAATACAAAGCTTCTTGGTGCAAAGACATTATTTGCAACACATTATCATGAACTTACAGAGCTTGAGGGTACATTGAGCGGTGTCAACAACTATTGTATCGCTGTTAAAGAAAAGGGTGATGACATCGTATTTTTAAGAAAAATTGTTAAAGGCGGTGCTGATAAGAGTTATGGTATTCAGGTTGCAAAGCTTGCCGGTGTTCCGGATA
>CAYWDL010000137.1:0-5771 GCA_964457015.1 uncultured Roseburia sp.
AATGATTGGACCAAGGTCCGCCATATTTACGCCGTTTATGAGGCTGGGACTGATAGTGATTGATGAGGAGCACGAGGCTTCGTATAAAAGTGAGCAGATACCTAAGTATCATGCAAGAGAAACAGCTATTTACAGGGCTGAGCTTGCCGGTGCAGCTGTGGTGATGGGTTCGGCCACGCCATCGGTTGAGACCTATTACAAGGCAAAGGAAGGAATGTATCAGTTACACCAGCTTACAAAACGAGCAGGAAACGCACAGATGGCACAGGTTCATATTGTTGACCTTAGAGAAGAGCTGGCAAAGGGAAACAGAGGTATATTTAGTGACTGCTTAAATGAACTGATAATAGACAGACTGGAGAAAAAAGAGCAGATAATGCTTTTTATTAACAGAAGAGGCTATGGTGGATTTGTTTCCTGCAGAAAATGTGGGGAAGCTATGAAATGTCCACACTGCGATGTGGGACTTACTTATCACAAGTCAGGGGACTCGCTGAAATGTCATTATTGTGGATATGAGGTGATGAAACCGAAGCTTTGTCCTAAATGCGGTTCAAAGCATATTGCGGCATTTGGCACGGGAACACAGAAGGTTGAGGACCTTGTGAAAAAGTATTATCCTCAGGCAAATGTGATGAGAATGGATATGGATACTACCTCAAAAAAGAATGCTCATGAAAATATATTGTCAGCATTTGCAAATCAGGAAGCTGATATTTTGGTTGGAACGCAGATGATTGTAAAGGGACATGATTTTCCAAATGTTACACTGGTCGGAGTGATTGCGGCGGATTTATCATTATACGGCAGCGATTACAGGGCATCAGAGAGAACATTTCAATTACTGACTCAGGCATCGGGAAGAGCCGGTAGAGGTGAAAGGGCAGGAGAGGTTGTTATACAGACGTATAATCCTGAAAATTATGCCATTACAGCGTCGGCACATCAGGAATATGATGAGTTTTATCAGCAGGAAATTATGTATCGCAAGCTGATGGATTATCCACCATGTGGCTCTATTATGGCGATACTTATGATGAGTGAAAAATATGATTTGGTAAAAGAGGCTTCAGTTAAAATGAAAAATTTTTTAGAAAATCATAAAAAAGACATAAATTGTTGTTATGATTATTTGAATATCATAGGACCAACTGATGCAAGCGTTTCACGAGTGAGTGATGTATACAGAAGAGTTATATATGTGAAATCAAGATGCGACAAGGATGTCATAGATATTAAAAATAAATTGGAAGAAGACATAAAGAATGATGAAATTCTTAAGAGTATCAGAATTCATTTTGACTTCAATCCAATGAATAGTTATTAGTAAGGATAAATGGAGGAATAGAAATGGCACTTAGAAACATTAGATATATGGGTGATGAGGTTTTAGGTAAGAAATGTAAGGAAATTAAGGAGATTACACCAAAGCTTTTGCAGCTTATTGATGATATGATTGATACAATGTATGAAGCTAACGGCGTAGGTCTTGCAGCACCTCAGGTTGGCATTTTGAAGAGACTGGTTGTAATTGATGTTAATATGGAAGAGCCTGAACCAATCGTGCTTATTAATCCTGAAATCCTTGAAACAAGTGGTGAGCAGACTGGCTATGAGGGCTGTTTAAGCGTTCCTGGAAAAACAGGTATGGTGACAAGACCTAATTATGTAAAGGTTAAAGCTTATGATACAGATATGAAAGAATTTATTCTTGAGGGAACAGAGCTTTTAGCAAGAGCAATCTGTCATGAATGTGATCATTTGGATGGCGTTCTCTATGTTGAACATGTAGAAGGCGAGCTTATGGATGCAGATGCAGTAGAAGAAGAATAGGCCGGGAGGTATGGCTATGAAGATAGTGTTTATGGGAACACCTGATTTTGCGGCAGGTGCGTTGAAATCAATTATAGATGAAGGTCACGAGGTGGTACTGGTGGTGACTCAGACTGACAAGCCAAAGGGAAGAGGCAAGGAAGTACAATTCACACCGGTTAAAAAGGTGGCTTTGGAACATGACATAGAGGTATTCCAGCCAGTCAAGGTAAAGGCAACTGAAGCGATAGAAAAGCTTAGAAGCTATGATGCAGATGTATTTGTGGTTGCGGCATATGGACAGATATTATCCAAGGAAATACTTGATATGCCAAAACATGGTTGTATAAATATTCATGCGTCGTTGTTACCAAAATACAGAGGTGCAGCGCCTATTCAATGGTCAATTATTGATGGAGAAAAGATTACAGGCGTAACTACGATGATGATGGATGTCGGCTTGGACACAGGTGATATGCTTGATAAGCGTGAAGTTGTCATTGAGGATAATGAAACAGGAGGAAGTCTTCATGACAAGCTTATGGTTGCAGGCGGAGAACTGATACTTGAAACCTTAAAGAAGCTTGAAGCTGGAACAATAGTCCGAATAAAGCAGGATGATTCACTTAGCTGTTATGCGAAGATGCTTGATAAAAGATTAGGAGATATTGATTTTACAAAGAGTGCCGAGGAAATTGAGCGGATAATAAGAGGACTAAATCCTTGGCCAAGCGCATATACAAGAATTAATGGTAAGAATCTTAAGATTTGGGAAGCCGAAGTTTTAGATAAAGAGTATGAAGGTGAATGCGGTCAGATAGTGTCTGTAGGTAAAAATCAGATGATTGTTAAGACCGGCAGGGGGGCTCTCGATATTAAAAATTTGCAGGTAGAGGGCAAAAAAGCCATGAATATCGGCGATTTCTTAAGAGGAAATGTGGTTGAGGAAGGAATAGTATTAGGTAATTAGGAGGAAATAATATGTTATTGTATATTGGAAATTATTATTATGGATTTGATCCAACTTATATATTGATTATTATAGGTGTGATTTTATCTTTGGTTGCACAGGCTAAGGTGACAAATACCTTTAACAAGTATAGCAAAGTAGGTTCAAGAACAGGAATGACGGGAGCAGAGGCTGCTGAGAAGATTCTTAGAAGCGAGGGCTTGTATGATGTTACAATTGAAAGAGTAAGTGGAAATCTTACAGACCATTATGACCCAACAGCAAAGGTGCTGAGATTATCGGATAGCACATATGCCAGTACCTCAGTTGCGGCTATTGGTGTTGCTGCACACGAATGTGGTCACGCAATTCAGCATTCAAAGGAATACGCACCGCTTGTAATAAGAAATAAGTTTGTACCAGTGGCAAATTTTGGTTCTAAGATATCTTGGCCACTTATACTTTTAGGACTTATTTTTTCAGGAAGCTCATCAAGTTTCCTTATAACAGCAGGAATTATTGCATTTGCAGCAGCTGTGGCATTTCATATTATAACATTACCTGTTGAGTATGATGCGTCAAACAGAGCGTTAAAGGTTCTTGAAAGCAAGGGAATATTGTCGGACACAGAGGTTAAGAGTGCAGGAAAGGTATTAAGTGCAGCAGCACTTACTTATCTTGCGGCAGCAGCTACAGCTATCCTGCAGCTTTTAAGACTTATAATACTATTCGGAGGAAGAAGAAATGATGACTAATTCAATTAATTTAAGAGAATTAGTGCTGGATATGTTAAGTGAAATAACTGAGAATAAAGCTTTTTCACATGTTATTTTAAAGAAAACCTTAAGCAAGTACCAATATTTGAAAAAGCAGGAAAGAAGCTTTATAACAAAGGTTACGGAAGGAACAGTTGAAAATTTAATTCAAATTGATTATATTATTGACAGCTATTCCAAGGTAAAAGTAAAAAAGATGAAGCCGGTTATTAGAAATATATTGAGAATGTCTGTTTATGAAATATTTTATATGGATAGTGTACCGGATTCGGCTACATGCAATGAAGCGGTTAAACTGGCTATAAAACGTGGATTTAGCGGCTTGAAGGGATTTGTGAACGGAGTTCTTAGAAATATTGCCAGAGAAAAGGAAAACATTGAATATCCAAATCCAAGTGAAGATTTGGTAAAATATATGAATATTAAGTATTCCATGCCTGAGTGGATAATTGAACAGTTATTTGTTCAATATGGAGTTGAGGATGCTTCAAGAATAATAGAAGGATTTACAAAACGTTATGAATATCTTACAGTGAGATGTGGTATACTTTGTGAGCCGGCCAAGATTATTAAGGAGCTTGAAAACGAAGGCATAACTGTTAAGAAAAATCCGTTATACAAATACGCTTTAGATATAAAGGATTTTGATTATCTTGGGAAGATTGAAGCATTCAATGAAGGCAGGATAAGTGTTCAGGATGTAAGCTCCATGCTTGTTGCACATATGGCGGAGCCTAAGAAAGGTGCATACTGTGTTGATTTGTGTGCAGCACCGGGAGGCAAGTCAATTCATCTTGGAGAATTGCTGGAGGGAACAGGATTTGTTTCATCCAGAGATGTAAGTGAAATAAAGCTTTCACTTATAGATGAGAATATTGAAAGATGTGGCCTTACAAATGTTGAAACAGACTGTAAGGATGCCACAGTACTGGATGAGGAGTTAATCGGTAAGGCGGATGTTGTTATTGCTGATTTGCCATGCTCAGGTTTGGGCGTAATAGGAAAGAAAAGTGATATTAAGTACAATATGACACCGGAAAAGCAGAAAGAGCTGGTGGTTTTGCAAAGAGAAATCTTGAAAAATGCATGGCAGTATTTAAAGCAGGAGGGTGTACTTATTTATAGTACCTGCACCATCAATAAAGAAGAGAATATAGAAAATCTCAGATGGATGCTGGAAGAATTTCCGTTGGAGACGATGGATATAAGTGGTTATTTTAGCGAGAAATTAGGATGTGAAACCTTAAGGGATGGTTACATACAGATGTTGCCTGGCATAAACCACACAGATGGCTTTTTTATAAGCAAACTTAAGAGAAAGGGTAATGTGTAGTGAGGGACCATAATTTGGTAGATATTAAGTCAATGGATTATGATTCATTATGCGCATATATTATTGAGCTTGGCGAAAAGAAGTTCAGGGCAGAGCAAATATATAAGTGGTTACACGAGAAAATGGTTACCGACTTTGACATGATGACTAATATGCCCAAGGGCCTGCTTGAAAAGCTTAAGACACAATGCTATATAGCAAATTTTAATATAGTGCGGGTTTTGGAATCACAGATTGATGGAACAAGAAAATATCTGTTTGAATTAGCAGATCATAATGTAATTGAGAGTGTGTTTATGAAATATAAGCACGGAAATTCAGTGTGTATTTCAACACAGGTTGGTTGCCGGATGGGATGTAAATTCTGTGCATCTACCCTTGATGGTATGGAGAGAAATCTGACAGCATCAGAAATGTTGGAGCAGATTTATGCAATTACAAGGCATACAGGAGAGCGAGTTTCTAATGTGGTGCTTATGGGAAGTGGCGAGCCATTAGATAATTTTGACAATGTGATAAAATTCCTTGATTTGATATCAAGCGAAAGGGGATTAAACATTAGTCAGAGAAATCTTACCCTGTCAACCTGCGGACTTGTTCCGAATATATATAAGCTGGCGGATATGAAGTATCAGATAACCTTGGCAATATCTCTTCACGCATATGATGATGATACCAGAAAGGAGCTTATGCCTATAGCAAAAAGGTATTCCATTGAAGAGCTTCTTGAGTCCTGCCGATATTATTTTGAAAAGACAGGGCGACGCCTGACTTTTGAATATAGCCTGGTTGCCGGTGTAAATGATACGGTAAATGGAGCAACGAAGCTTGGAGAACTGTTGAAAGACATAAATTGCCATGTAAATTTAATTCCTGTAAATCCAATTAAAGAGCGGGATTT
>CAYWDL010000138.1:0-5711 GCA_964457015.1 uncultured Roseburia sp.
TAAAGGTGCCGGTGTTGCTATTGTTACACCAATGAAGGAAAATGGAGAAGTTAATTACGAGGTATTTGGAGAAATCGTTGAGGATCAGATTGCAGGCGGTACAGATGCGATTATCGTTTGTGGTACAACAGGTGAAGCGTCAACATTATCACATGAGGAACATTTGGAATGCGTGAAATTCGTTATCGATAAGGTTAATAAGAGAATCCCTGTTGTTGCAGGTACAGGCTCTAACTGCACAGAAACAGCTATTTATCTCTCGCAGGAAGCTGAAAAGTACGGTGCTGACGGTGTTTTAGTTGTTGCTCCGTACTACAATAAGGCTACACAGAATGGTCTTGTAAAGCATTTCACAGCCATTGCAGATTCGATTAAGATTCCTGTAATTCTTTACAATATTCCTGGAAGATGTGGCTGTAATGTAGCTCCTGAGACAATCGTTAAGATTAATGAATTATCACCAAATGTTGTAGCTGTTAAGGAGGCTTCAGGTAATATTTCGCAGGTTGCTAAGCTTGCAAGCCTTGTTAATGGTAAGATGGACATTTACTCAGGTAATGATGACCAGATTATCCCTGTTATGTCACTTGGCGGAGCTGGTGTTATCTCTGTATTATCAAATGTAGCGCCAAAGCAGACACATGATATGTGTGCCGAATACTTAAATGGCAATGTTGTTAAGGCTACACAGATGCAGCTTGAAGCTATTAATTTAATTGATGCTTTATTCTGCGAGGTTAATCCGATTCCTGTAAAGGCTGCAATGAACTTGCAGGGCAAGAATGTGGGTACACTTAGATTGCCACTTACAGATATGGAAGAAAAGAATGTTGGTAAGCTTGAAGCTGCAATGAAGGCGTACGGTATATTGTAAAGCATACGGTTTTATTTGGAGGAAATTATGACAAACATTATTATGATAGGCTGTAATGGCAAGATGGGTCAGGTTATTACAGGTTTAGTGAACAATGATGAGAATGCAACAATAGTTGCCGGTGTTGATATGTTTGACGATGGTCATAATGCATATAAGGTATATAACAGTATTGCATCAGTGCAGGAGGATGCAGATGTTATAATCGATTTCTCAACACCAAAGATTCTTGATGATATTCTTGATTATGCAGTGAAGAACAATGTTCCTGCAGTGCTTTGTACAACAGGCTATTCAGAGGAAGAACTTGCGAAGATTGACGAAGCGTCTAAGAAGGTTGCAATACTTCGTTCTGCGAATATGTCAATGGGTATCAATACAATGATTAAGGTAATGGAGACTGTAACAAAGGTTCTCAGTGATGCCGGATTTGATATTGAAATAGTTGAAAAGCATCATAATCAGAAGCTTGATGCACCGAGCGGTACAGCTATTGCATTGGCTGACGCTATCAATGGTGAGCTTAATAAGGAATATGAGTACAGCTTTGACAGAAGTCAGGTTCGTGAGAAGAGAAAGCAGAAAGAAATCGGCATCAGCGCAGTAAGAGGCGGTACTATCGTTGGTGAGCACGAGATTATTTTTGCCGGTACGGATGAAGTTCTTGAATTCAAGCATACAGCTTATTCAAAGGCTATCTTTGGCAAGGGTGCCGTACAGGCAGCTAAGTTCTTAAAGGGCAAGGCAGCCGGAATGTATGGCATGAAGGATGTAATTTAAAAATTTGTCGAAAAAAAAGCACCTTTAGGGTGCTTTTTTCGACATTAAAATCAGAATATATGTGGTACAATCATCCCCAAATAAAAATGTGCGCATAAGGGGCGGCGCATTGGGAGGAGTATAAAATTGATAGAAATAATTTATAAGAACACAAATACGGAAATTAACGAAGTTGCTACACTTAAGCTGCCAAAAAACATACGTCAGATTGGGAACGGGGATTCTGATTATCAGATTTATATAGAAGACTATTTGATGAATTACTTGAAGAAACGTCCTGAGCGAGAAGGAGATATCAGGTATGGCGTTTTGCTTGGTGATGTAAAGGTGGGAAATGGTTATACATATTTTTTCATCAATGGAGCAGTTGATGTTGAGGAAGTAATGGAAAATACCATCATTTTCAATGATGATGTGTGGACTGCTTTATATGAGGATATCAACAATTATTTTGTTGGAAACAGGATAGTCGGCTGGTTTGCAGCGCTGAACGAAAGCTCCAATAAAGACATGGTTAATATAAAGAAGCTTCATTTAGACAATTTTGCAGGAACGGATAAGCTGTTTTTGAAGCTTGATATGGACGAGGATGAGGAAAGCTTTTATGTATATGAAAATACCGGATTGATGAAGCAGCCTTGCTATCACATATACTTTAATAAGTCCGAGTATATGGAGGATTATATTTTTGGTACCGGCAAGAAGGACAGATTTAAGAAACCGGAGGCTAAGACGCCGGATACGGGTAAATATGGTATCTTGCTTAATAATATTAACGAAAAACGAGCGAAGGAAGCTCTTGCAAATGAAAAGGCCGAGGAAAAATCGGAAGAAAATAAGGTTGTTTCTATGGAGGATTTTGTGTCAAAGATAGGTAAGGGAACCAGTTTTGCAAAGGTGGCAGCGTTTGCGGTAGCAGTAACTGTGGCAGCCAGTGTTGGTGTGCTTCACAAGGAAGGGAAACTCGATGATGTGTCGGACAATATTGTAAGCTTTGCGTCGGGTATTTTGAATAGCGATGATGATAAGGATATGGAGAAGATGATTTCTGTTAATGGAATTGTTGGTACTGAACCAAGTGGCGGTAGTACTGAAGGGTCATCAGAAACCCAGAGTTCTTCAGCTGAGCAGGAAACTACATTGACATCCACAGAAAGCGAGGATGTTATCAGTGTGGCACAGAAAGGAACGGAAAGTAGTTCAATGGAGGAAAATGATGCGGAGGAAAGTACTACACCAATGCCGGAGGACAGTACTGTGTCAATGACTGATACCTCAACCATATATGTGGTAAAGGAGGGAGACACATTACTTTCTATATGCATAGAGGTATATCAGGATAAGTCTAAGATTGACGAGGTAATTGAGGCAAATAATATAGAAAATCCTGACATAGTCATACCCGGCGAAGAATTAATAATGCCGTAGATATTTTCTCTATAAAAAGTAGTGCGATATTTTCTTATTTATTGTATAATGATATTTGAGATGACTAGTGAATTTCATAAAGAGGGTAGGAAGATGTCGGATATTAAAAAATATATGAAAAAACGAATGACAGTTATAGAAAATACGGATGAGGAAATCGCGGAATATGAGAATCGCCTGCAGGCCCATAAGAATAAAAAGATGAAAATTGCGTTGATATTATTGATTATAGTGGCAGTGATTGGCGGTGTGTATTTAATGTATCAGAGATATAGGACGTTCAGTACATACGAGATTGTTGAGGCTGCTGATGTGGTTGAGGCGTATAATAGTACATTTATGGAGTATAATCAGGGTGTGCTTAAGTACAATGCTGATGGTATAGAATATCTTGTAGATGGTGTGACTAAGTGGCAGCAGGCCTTTGAGATGAAGAATCCGATAATTGACACCTGTGGAGAGTATGCGGCAATAGCTGAGCATCATTCTAATAAGGTGTACATTTTTGGTGGAGATGGTCTGAAAGGTGAGGTGGAAACATCCTATCCGGTAATAAGTCTGGATGTGGCAAGTCAGGGTGTGGTAGCTCTTATTACTGAGGAAGAAAAGGTTAATCATATAGAAGTTATTGATAAGAGCGGCACACAGATAGCAATTGGTCAGACTGTTTTGTCGGGAGATGGTTGTCCCGTAGACGTTTCCATATCTGATGACGGAACAAAGCTTATTGTATCATATCTTTATTTAAGTGATGGTGTTATGCAGTCGAGAGTTGCTTTCTATAACTATGGTGAAGTTGGAAAGAATGAGGTGGACAGACTGGTAGGAGGTTTTAATTATTATGATTCTACCATTATTGCAAAGGTGGAGTTTATCAATAATGATGTGGCAGTTGCATTTGGCGATGATATGATAACCATTTTTGAAGCAAAGCAAAAGCCGGAGCGTTTGACAGACATAAAGGTTGACAAGAATATAAAAAGCATTGCTTATGATGATGATTATATAGCTTATATTGTTGAGACCGGTGAAGCGGAGCTTATATATGAGTTGTTTGTTTATAGCAAGGAAGGGAAGCTTCAGACACAGCAGAAAATTGATTTTGATTGTACAGCTATGAAGCTTGAAGATGATGTGATTGTTTTATTTAATAATAATGAAATGAATATATACACAGTACAGGGCGTAAATAAGTTTAGGGGCACTATTGAAGAGGGCATCAACAATGTGTTGACGACAAATGAAGATTATATATATAAAGTAATTAGTGGTGAAAAAATGTACAAGATTAAGTTAAACTAATGAGAAAGGGCGAGGTGTAAAATGGAATATGGTATTTTGTTTGCAGTGATTGCAATTATTGTAGTGTGCGGTTTTATAGGCAGAAGCAAGGGCCTTGTGAAGATGGTTTTATCAATGGTGGCAACAATTGTTTCTATATTAATTTCCAGCGTGCTTACAAGTCCCATATGTGAGTTTATTAAGGATAAGTTTGGCCTGATGGATAAGATTAAGGATATTGTTGCGGATTCCTTAAAGGATGTGAGAGTTGATGATGCATCATATATCGAAAAGCTTGAATTGCCTGATGTTATTAAGGAAAAGATTATTGAAGGCATGCAGGGGATTGAGATTCCTGTGAAGGATTATGTAATCGAAAGTGTTGCTTCGGTGGCATTATCAGCAATTGTATTTATCGTGATATTTATTATTGCGACTATTGCGATAAGTGTTGCAATTAGTGTTCTTGATATACTTGCTAAGCTTCCCCTTATTAAGCAGGCCAATCGTGCAGCGGGATTTGTGGCAGGTGCCATTTATGGTATTGTTGTTGTGTGGGTTGCCATGATTGTGCTTACAGCACTTAGCAGTACCGCTTGGGCAAGTGATATATTGCTTACCATAGGCAATAATGAAATACTTTCATTTATATATGATAGTAATCCTATAATTGGTGTGTTGGCAAATATCATTAATTAAATATTATTTACAAATTAAGAAATATTAATATTAGCTCCAATCATATTATGATGATGTACTCATTATATGATTGGAGTTTTTTGCATTATAATAGGTAGAAAATAGTATTCATCTTAGAAAAATGTGTAGAACTATGTGCAAAACGTGTGGAAAAATGTCGAGAATTCCACAAAATTCCCTGATTTAAAAAAAAATAAAAAAAGTTGTTGACTTTTGTTTTTTTGTGAAGTATACTATGCAAGCTGTCGCTGATGAGACAAAGCGTTCTACATAGACAGGACAGTACATTGCTTATGACAACAGCAAAAAAGAGTTCAAAAAAAATAAAAAAAATTGTTGACAAGGTTTTGAGCTTGTGATATTATATACGAGCTGTCGCAAAACGGCAACAAAGAGAACATTGAAAACTGAACAATAAACCATCCCTGAAAATTCTTTAAATAATTTTCAGCGAACTCATCGAATAGATGATTTCTCAAACAGTAAAACGATGGATTAAATAGCTAACGTTATTTTGATTCACGGATACAAACTTAAGGCTTTGAAAAGAGCGGGAAATTCGCGAAGCGAATTTTCATGTTTGCAAAGCAAACATTTTTTACGAGAGTTTGATCCTGGCTCAGGATGAACGCTGGCGGCGTGCTTAACA
>CAYWDL010000139.1:0-3828 GCA_964457015.1 uncultured Roseburia sp.
GTGGACACAGTTAAGTTTAGTATTGTCATTTCAAATATTGTTGAAAATGCAGTAAAGTACAATGTTATGGATGGTTATGTAAGAGTGTCGTTGAACGCAGATTTAAAGTATTTCTATATTAAGGTTGAGGATTCGGGAATTGGTATACCTTTGGAAGAGCAGGGCCGCATTTTTGACAGATTTTATAGAGTTGATAAGGCCCGTTCAAGGGAAACCGGAGGTACAGGTCTCGGTTTGGCGATAACAGAAAGTGCAATAAAACTTCATAAGGGCGAAATTAAGCTTCATAGCAAAGAGGATGAAGGAACAATAGTAAATATAAGAGTTCCTTTGAATTATGTGGAGGATTAGCCCGGCTTAGGAAGGAAGTATATAAAATGGTAAGAAGAAAGCTAGTAAGCCTGTTGTTAATATTTGTTCTTTTGTTTACAGGTATTATGGCTGGCGGATGTGAAGGAAAGTCTGCTGTAGAAGTGGTTAGTAATAATAACGAGGTAGTGTTAAAGGCTGGTGAATATCAGGTTTATTATTTAAATGAGAATAAAACTACATTAAAATCCAAGGTGCTTACTCCGGAAAATGTTGGTGATAGTGTTAGTCTTTCTCAGGAACTTTTATCTGATATGAACGAACTGCTATTGAATGAAATCGTGGACGATTCCATGAAGCTGGATGTTCTTGGAGTGGTTGTATCAGGTGATATGATGGTTGTAGATTTGGATAAAGCTATTTTAAATATTCCTGATGTTACCAGAATATTGATACGAGCATGTATTGTATTGACATTGACTCAGATACCGGGTATAACTTATGTTCAAATTACTGTAAATGGACAGACAATTAAGGATGAAGCCGGTAATAAGATTGGTAATATGAAGGCATCGGATTTTGTTAATTTCAAGGATAATTTTCCAGACACAAAGAACGAAGTTACGATGATATTATACTATGCTGATTCGGAATCTGATATGTTAAGAAAAAAGGAAGTCAGCGGTTATTATGATTATACTATTTCCTATGAGAAATTCGTGATTAATAAGTTGTTGGAGGGAGTCTCTGACGAGGATTCACAAAATGGATATAGGTCAACATTTCCACAGGACACAATTATTGATATGATATATACCAAGGATGGTGTGTGTTATGTTGATTTTGATGAGAGTATTATGAATTCGGTAAGAGTTGCTTCAACAGAGCTTATGATATACTCTGTTGTTAATACTTTATCGGAGCTGTCGTATGTTACAAAGGTACAGTTTTCTGTTGAAGGCGAGAGGGATGTTTTGTTGTTTAATCAGTATGATATAAGTGAACCTTTCTCAAGAGATTTGGATATAGTTAGTTGGGAGGTAGAAGAAAATAAATAGACTGGTGTTATACTTAGCAGCCGGTTTGTTGATTGGAGAGATTTTTTGCAAATTTAATTTACAGTTTTTTTGGGGCTTTTTTTGTGTGCCATTAATTATTGTAATAAATGTTATAAGCAAGAAAAAGAGGAGCGATATCGTTCTTCTTATCTTGCTTTTTTTATTTAGTATATTTGCAGGCTCATGGTTGTATGAAAATAAGCTTGAGGTTTTGGGTGCTTATGATGAGATTAATGACGGGCAGATGGTCTATATTTCGGGAAAAGTAAACAATATTTGGGATAGTAAAAATGGTCTTTCTGTAGAAATAAAGATACTGGATGATGGTACGAAGGCCATATGTTATTTTGATGATTTTGAGTATGAGATTGGAAAATATGTTACTGTTGTGGGGGAAAAGAAAGCTGTTGACGTAAGCACTAATCCCGGTGAATTTGACGTTAAAGAATATTATAATTCCAAGGAAATTTTTCTGGTTATGCGAAATTGTCAGGTGGTAAAAAGTGGAAAAGCTTATAGCGAAATATCTCATCTTTTTTTCAATATAAGGCAGAATTTGAAAAAAGCTATCTTAAATATATGTGGCGAAGAGGAAGCGGGAGTAATTTGTGCAATGCTTTTTGGCGATAAGGAAAATCTAGATGAAGATATAAAGGAGTTATATACAATGTCAGGAATCGGCCACATTCTCGCCATATCGGGGTTACATATATCTCTAGCCGGTGGAATGATTTATAAATTTATGCGCAGGTTTTGCAGGCAACCTGTCGCATTTATGGTTTCAAGTGGCATTATGTTATGCTTTTGCGCAATTTCGGGAGGAAGCGTGTCAACAGTCAGAGCGGTAATAATGTATATTATCAACATATTTTCCCACGTGTTGGGAAGAAAATATGACATTAAAAATGCGATGGCAATAGCATTGATTTGGGTACTTATGGATAATCCTCTGTACATAAATAATGGTGGTTTTATTTTGTCGTTTATGTCCGTGGCAGGAATTGCGTTTGCATTGCCGGTGGTAAATGTGTGTTTTGAACAGTATATTGCCGTTAAAGGTATCAATATATTGAAGCTGGTTAAGGGGAAAAAGGTGTCGGAGTTAGTAGGTTGGGTGAAAGGAAAAGCTATTGGAGCACTGATAACATCAACGGTATTATATTTTGTGACTTTGATTGTTATTGCGGATACTTATTATGAAGTTCCTGTGTATTCTGTTATATTGAATGCATTATTATTGCCACTTATGGGTTTGATTGTTATAAGTGGTTTTTTGGGTGGTATAGCATTTTATATAGCAAAACCATTGGGGGAAATTGTGATTTTGTTAAGTGTCATTATTTTGAAACTGTATAAGCTGGTATGTGGTTTGTTTATGCATTTACCAATGAATACTTATGTGGCCGGTGATAGGCAGCTGTGGCAGATAGTGGTGTATTATGTATTGTTTGTGATTTTGCTGATTATCTGCGCTGTTATGAAGCGTAATAAATGTGGTGTAGGGTGGATGGCCGGTGTATTATCTGTGGGTATTATTGCTATGTTAGCGTTAGCTCTATGGAAGAAGGGGTATGAATTTAATGTAACGGTTCTTGATGTGGGGCAGGGTGACTGTATATATATCGAAAGTCCTGATGGGAATAATTATTTGATAGATGGTGGAAGTACGGATGAAAAGAGTATTGGAGAGTATAAGTTGGAGCCTTTTTTAAAGTATAGAGGGCGAGAGGGGCTGACGGCAGTTTTTGTTACACATACCGACACAGACCACATAAGTGGAGTGCTGGAGCTTATGGAAAGTGAAAAAATAGATATACAGAATATTGTGTTTGGTGCATATATGCCTGAAAAGAATGATACTTATGTGGAATTGTATGATTTAGCTGTTAAGAAGGGAATTGAGGTGCATACGATTGAGGAAGGCAAAGCTATAGGTGATAGTGTGAATGGTGTGGAGCTTTTATGTCTCAATCCTATTGCTGGAAGCAAGTACGAGGATATAAATGGTGCTTCTATTGTGTTGTTGGGAAGTTTTAAAGAGTTTTCGTTTTTATTGACAGGGGATATTGGTTCTGCTGAAGAAAAGGCTTTATTGACAGGAAAATATAAAAGTAAGTTGGATAATCTTGTGATGCTTAAAGTAGCCCATCATGGCTCGAAGTATTCAAGCTGTTCAGAGTTTTTGGAGGTTATACAGCCATGCTTTTCTGTGATTTCAGCCGGCGAGGATAATTCTTATGGACACCCGCACGAAGAGACAATTGTAAGGCTTGAAGAGGTTGGAAGCAGGATATTTGTCACTAAGGATTGCGGGGCGGTTAGTATCAAGGAGAAAGAGGGGGAGATTTATATTGAATGTGGAGTTAGTCCCACTAAATGAAGAAAAGAGTTGTTTAGTGGGAGTGTCGCGGGAGTAGAAGTCCCACTAAATGAAGAAAAGAGTTGTTTAGTGGGACGGGAG
>CAYWDL010000139.1:3928-5701 GCA_964457015.1 uncultured Roseburia sp.
GGGGAAGAAAAGTCCCACTAAATGAAGAAAAGAGTTGTTTAGTGGGACGGGAGGGGGAAGAAAAGTCCCACTAAATGAAGAAAAGAGTTGTTTAGTGGGACGGGAGGGAGGCGAGAAGTCCCACTATACAAGAAGAAAAGCACATTAGTGGGAAAATAGGAAACTATTAATTAAGATTTTGCAAGAAAAGTAGTTAGGATACAACAAGAAAGAAGTGAGGTAGAATATGCAAAAAATATATAAAATGTATAAGCAAGAGATAATTCAATTGAAGAAGGTGGTGGAGCTGGCGAAGAAAAGACTTCAATCTGCACCACAAGGAAGCTTACGAATTAAGGGAAAGAAGGGTGGAGTGGAATATTATTACAAAGATGAAAGCATTAAGGACAAGAATGGTAAGTATATAAGAAAGGGCGAAGAATTGGTTGCTAGAGCTATAGCGCAAAGAGATTATGATATCAAATTGGTAAAAAATGCAACTGAAAGAATAAAAATGTTTGAAACATTTTTAGAAAAAGAAGAAAAAACCAGCTTGAAAAAATTGTATGAGAACACCAATATTTATCGTCGGAAATTGATTGATGCACCGGTTATATCAGATGAAGAATATGTGAAGAGATGGCAGGAGATTAAATATAAAGGCTTGGGATTTGACGAGGAAGCTCTTGAAATTATTACGGATAGGGGGGAACGTGTACGTTCAAAATCTGAGAAGATAATTGCAGATAAATTGAATAGCCTAAATATACCATACAGATATGAGTATCCGTTGCATCTGGATAAAGATATAACGATACACCCTGATTTTACCATTCTAAAAATACCGGAACGAAAAGAAATATATCTGGAGCATTTGGGAATGATGGATGATAGCAATTATGTAGAAAAAACTATTAGAAAGGTTGGAACATACGAAAGAAATGGAATTTATTTGGGAGTGAATCTCTTTTTTACTTATGAAACCAGTAAGAAGCCTTTGAATGCCAAGGCGCTGGAGACATTGGCAAGAGAAGTGTTTTATGGCTGGTAGAAATGTAGAAAAAAATAAGTGGTAATATCCATACTGTTTTGATATAATTGCGATGAAATGAGAAAAAATTAGCACGAGAGATATAAACCAAAGAGGATATAATATATGAATATTGCGATAATTGAGGATGAGGAAGTACATAAAAAGCTACTGGCAACGTATCTTGAAGCATGGAGTAAAGAAAAAAATATCAATATAAGGATAAGTGGTTTTTCAAGTGCAGAAAGCTTTCTTTTTCAGTGGGATGAAGATTGTGATTTTGACATACTTTTTATAGACATTCAGATGAAGGCAATGAATGGTATGGAGATGGCAAGGAAGATTCGCGAAAAGGATAGAGAGGTAAGTATTGTGTTCACTACCGGTATTACTGATTATCTTCACGAGGGGTATGAGGTTGAAGCTATGCATTACCTTATCAAGCCTATCGATGAAGAAAAGGTAAGAAAATGCATGGATAAGGTGTTTACTAAATGCAAAGTGACAAAATATTTGCTTGTTCGAACTAAGGATGAAGTGATAAAGGTAGAAGAGGACAAGATTAATTATGTTGAAGCCAGGGGACATGGAACACTGATAGAGATTAAAGAAGGCAGTATAATAATTGAGTCAACTGACAGTATGTCAGAAATAGAAAAATTAATTGACAGCTCCAGGTTTATTAAGTGCCATCGTTCATACATTTGTAATATTGAAAATGTACATCACATTGACAAAAAGGATGTGTATTTCGATAATGGAAG
>CAYWDL010000140.1:0-5693 GCA_964457015.1 uncultured Roseburia sp.
TGAGGGAGCGCAGCTTAAGCTTGAATTTACAGATGATATGCGATATGGAAATGTCTGTGCAATGAGTATTAGAAACCTTCAGCCTGACGAATTCGAATATACGATTTTGGAGGATGGAAAGCCTTTTGAAGAAGCGTATGCAAAGGTTGTCAATGGCAAGGAAAGTTGGGGCCAGAACGGAAATGTGTCATATACAGTATATACAAATGGCTATGACTGGGAGGACACAAAGCCTTTGGATATTTCGCTGGATGATACCATTATTTACAAGCTTCACGTAAGGGGGTTTACAATGAATAAGGGCTCTAAAGTGAAGAATAAGGGGACATTTTTAGGTGTTGTGGAAAAGATTCCTTATCTCAAGGATTTGGGCATAAATGCGGTATTGTTAATGCCTGCTTATGACTTTAATGAAGTTAAGCATAAGAAAAGTCTTTCAAATGTAATAGGTATGCCACAGAATATGGATTATATGAAGGATTCAGATAATGCCGTTACATTGAAGATGTATGACAATATAGAAAAGATAAATTATTGGGGATATACAAATGCTAATTATTTTGCACCTAAGAGTGCGTACTGTGCAGGCAAAGGCTTATCTGCTGCAGATGAATTCAAAACTATGGTGAAGGAATTGCATAAAAATGGTATTCAGGTGTTTATGGAGTTCCATTTTATGCCGGGAACTAATCCCTACTTGATTGTAGATTGCCTGAGACATTGGGTTATGGAATACAAGATTGATGGTGTCAGTGTGAATTTTGATGTGGCGCCAATCAATATGATTAAGAAAGACCCGATATTGTCTGGAATAAAGATAATTGGTGACAGATGGGACATTGTCAATGATTGTGCCGAGGAGAATGGAAATGACAAGAGATATGCTGTTAGCAATGACAGCTTTATGATAACTGCCAGAAAGTTCTTAAAGAGCGACGAAGGACAGGTTTATGATATGGCTTGTAAGATAAAGGAATGCAGGACAGATGCCGGCATTATTCATTATATGGCTAACCATAATACATTTTCTATGATGGATATGGTTTCATATGAGCGAAAGCATAATGAGGACAATGGCGAGAATAATCAGGACGGAACGAATTACAATTACAGCTGGAATTGTGGTGTGGAAGGTCCTACCAGAAAAAGAAAGGTTGCAGAGCTTCGAAGAAAGCAGATAAAGAATGCGTTTGCATTTTTGCTTCTGAGCCAGGGAACTCCGATGATTTATGCAGGAGATGAGATGGGGCATACGGCAATGGGTAACAACAATCCGTATTGTCAGGATAACGCTATTTCATATATCAACTGGAATGATTTAAAGACTAATGATGATATTTATCAGTTTGTGAAGCAGTTGATTGAAATAAGACGGGAGCATAAGATGCTTAGGATGAAATCGGAACCGAGAATGATTGATTATAAGGGACTTGGTAACCCTGATTTGTCGCTACATGGTACGGAGCCTTGGAAGCCGGATTATAATTATGTAAGTCGATGCTTTGCGTTTATGTACAATGAGGATTATGTTTCTTCCGGGAAAATGTATGTGGTGTTTAATATGTATTGGGAAGAGGAAACATTTAACCTTCCGGCATTAAAGGCGGGAAAGAATTGGGAGCTGCTGTTTTCAACGGACACCACGGAATTGATAGATGCAAGAAGTGCTGTGCTTAAAGAAAGAACGGTGGCAGTATTTGTTGAAAAATAAGGTTAGCAGAATTTATTTAGGGCTTCATCATATTCATAATCTATAGAAGCTAATTTGGCGCTTATGTCATCTTTATTAAGGTTAAGTGAATTGCAAAGGTCGTCGAGATTTTTATAGAAATCTCTAAGCTGGGTATTTATGTAGCTTAAAAGCATAATTGGATCATTAGGAATATTCATAGTGGTCTCCTTGTAGTTTTTGATTTTTTCAGAATTAACTTTTAGCACAATTTGTATTAAAAATCAATAGCTACCTGAAGAATATTGGAGGAAAATATGTACAGAGAGATATTGACGCAACTGGAAGAGTGGAAAGGAAAAGAGAATAGAAAGCTTTTGTATCTGGCTGGTGCTAAGGGAGTGGGTAAGAGTTGGACTCTCAATGATTTTGGTATGGGCTTTTATAACAATACAGCATATTTTGATTTGAAGACTCAGGAATATGCAAGACTTGTATTTGAGGGTGATTTGGAAAAAGCCAGAATTATCAAGATGCTTAGTGTTACCTGTGGTGAAAATATTGAGCCCAATGATACATTGATTGTATTGGAGAATATTGATTATTTGCCAAATTATGTGAAGCTTATTAAGTTTATGGCCCAAGAGATGGGCGAGTATCATATAAGTATCACTACGACAAAGAATGAAGAGCGAATATTAAAGTCATTTGATGGATTACAGCTATGCGTAGATGTTATTCATATTTATCCTCTGAGCTTTAGCGAGTTCCTCCGTGTTAATCAAGAGGATGATTTGTGTGGTCTTATCGAAGAAAATAGTAAGAGAAAGATAGAGAAGGAAGCTTTAAACAGGATTAAAGAGTACTTAAAGATTTATATGCTGATTGGCGGTATGCCAAGGGTTGTCAAAACCTATGTGGAAACTGACAGTATAAAGGAAGCGGAAACTGAAAAGAGCAATATTTTGTTTGAATATATGCAGGATTTTGAAAGCATTGAAAATAAGGCTTTTAGGATAAAAGTAAAGCAGGTATGGGAGAGTATAGCTCAGCAGCTTGCAGCTGATAATAAAAAGTTTCAGTATGGCTCCGTAAAGCTTACTGCAAGGGCAAGAGAGTATAAGGATGCTGTTGAATATCTTATTGATGGCAAGTATGTGTCTCCTTTGTTTAAGATTAATGACGTAAAAGCGCCTTTGAATGACCATGTGGACGAAAAATCTTTTGAGATGTTTTACAATGATATAGGCATGCTTTCTGCAATGTATGGCCTGACCCTTGAGGACTTGGAGAATGAGAGCATATTGATGAGTTATAATGGAGCCCTTGCGTTACAATATGTATATGAAGAGCTTCAGCATAATCCTAATGTTAATGACATATATTATTGGACTTCGCAGGCTACAGCAAAGATTGATTTTATATTTGAGGATGGTAACAACATCATTCCTATAGAGGTTAATCTGGCTGAAAATACCAAAGCACAAAGTCTTAAGGTTTATCGCGAAAGATACAAGAATAATATGTCTGTGAGAATTACAATAGATACGATGTCTATTTCAGGCGGCATACTGAATTTGCCATTATTTGCAATATGGAATTTATAATGAAATAAAGATGTTATAAATGCAACTGCTCAGCTCATATACTATAAAAAAGTATTAGAGGCAGAATTATGAAAGGGATAAATGTATCATATCTTAAGCTTGTAATATATTTATTTGCTTTTTGTTTTTTGTATATAATGTCGCATAATTCGACAGATGCAGTAGCAACGGTGTCTGACCAGGAAGAGGATGTTGCCAATAAAGAGATAAAGCAGGTTGCCATTACTTTTGATGATGGTCCACACAGTATTTATACGGAGAAGCTGTTGGATGGACTTAAAGAAAGAGGTGTAGTGGCAACCTTTTTTGTTGTTGGAGAAAATGTTGAGAATAATAAAGAATTGATTAAGCGAATGAGTGATGAAGGACATTTGATTGGAAATCATACATACAGTCACGTAGATATTTGTAGTCTTTCTCAGCTACAAAGAAATGAAGAAATATCTAAGACAAATGAGTTAATAGAGGAGATTACAGGAGAAGCTGTAGGGTATATAAGACCTCCATATGGCAATTGCGGTGAGAAATGCATTGAGGATATGCTGGTTGTTATGTGGGATGTGGATCCTAATGACTGGTGCACTATGGATGCTAATATCGTGGCAGAGAACATTGTACAATCTGTTGAAGCAGGTGACATTATCTTGCTTCATGATATTTTTGAGAGTTCCGTAGATGCAGCATTGAAGGTTGTTGATATTCTGAAAGAAGAAGGATACGAGTTTGTTACTGTTGAGGAGCTTATATTTTAAATATTTATTGTAAAGATTAATTAGCTTGTGTATAATTCATATGTATATATGTGGAAGCGTCAGGGCTATTGATGTATTTAAGACAAATGAATGCCTCCGGCTTCAGAATAGGAGTAGGACATGAAAAAAGGAATAATATTTGATATGGATGGAACATTATGGGATTCGACAGAGATTGTTGCAAAGTCTTGGACTGATGCAGTAAGGCAATGCGGAATGTCTGATAAAACCATAACTTCGGATGATATGAGAAAAGTTATGGGACTTACGATGGATAGAATTGCTATGGAATTGTTCCCTGAAATAGAAGGTGAGGAACAGCTTAAGCTTTTAGAACATTGCTGTGAGGTGGAAAATGAATATTTAATTAAGTTTGGCGGAGTGTTATATCCTGAACTTGAAGTGACATGGAATGCGCTTAAGGATAAAGGATACAATCTTTATATAGTAAGTAACTGTCAAAGTGGATATATTGAAGCTTTTTTAGAACATTATGGATTCGGTCATTATTTTGATGATATTGAATGCTTTGGCAATAATGGCTTGAAAAAGGGCGATAACATTAGAAATGTCGTTGAAAGAAATAATCTTGAAGAAGCTTATTATGTGGGGGATATTCAGGGCGATTATGACGCAACGATGGAAGCTGGAATTGAGTTCATCCATGCAGCGTATGGATTTGGAAAGATTAATGCTGAGACGAAGAAGATTAGTGAGTTTAAAGAGCTTGTGGAGATGATGTAAAAAGAAAGCCAACCCTTGAAAAGGAAATAAAAATTCCTGCAAGGGTTGGCTTTACTTATGTGTTTAAACTTTATCTCTCATCAATTGGTACGTATGGCTTTCTCTTAGCCACATTCTTGTATGCAGGTCTGATGATTTTACCTGCGTTAATCAATTCTTCGATTCTGTGAGCACTCCAGCCTGAAATTCTTGAAATAGCAAAAATAGGAGTGTAAAGCTCAAGTGGAAGTCCAAGCATATGATATACGAAACCGCTGTAGAAGTCGATGTTGGCACTAACTCCCTTGTACATCTTTCTTTCGCGCTCGATTACCTTTGGAGCAAGTCTTTCTACTGAAGAATAGAGGAAGAATTCCTTTTCCATGCCCTTTTCAGTTGCAAGACTTTCAACAAAGCTCTTCAAAACCTTTGCTCTAGGATCGGAAATAGAGTATACGGCGTGTCCGATACCGTAGATAAGTCCGGCCTTGTCAAATGCTTCCTTGTGTAAAAGCTTTACAAGGTAGCTTTCGATTTCAGCATCATCTGTCCAGTCCTTGATATTTACCTTCATATCCTCGAACATCTTAACAACCTTGATGTTTGCACCGCCGTGCTTTGGTCCTTTAAGTGAGCCAAGTGAAGCGGCAACTGCTGAATAAGTGTCAGTTCCTGATGATGTAACAACGTGGTTTGTAAATGTTGAGTTGTTACCACCGCCGTGTTCTGCGTGAAGAACTAATGCGATGTCGAGAATCTTTGCTTCAAGCTTTGTGAACTTCTGATCCGGTCTTAGTAAGTGGAGAATATTCTCCGCTGTAGAAAGGTTAGGGTCAGGAGTGTGAATAAATAAGCTTTCGCCATCGTGATAATGCTTGTATGCCTGATAACCATATACTGAAAGTAATGGGAATAAAGCAATAAGCTGTAAACTCTGTCTTA
>CAYWDL010000141.1:0-5645 GCA_964457015.1 uncultured Roseburia sp.
ATCTGCATTCAATGCCCAGTCATCATAGTCCGGTGCACGACCGTCGTGACGTTCTCCATTCTCCAAAACATCACCAATCTTCATAATACAGACTGCGCCTTTAGTCTTTGTTATGTAATATTCCCTTTCCTTTGGTGTATTATCAGGAAACATTTCAGCAAGCTCCTCTGTTGTAACAAAGAATATTTCCTTAGGCAATATCTCGTGAATATAGTCGTACTTGATAGCCATATACTTCTCGGTTTTTCTAAGAACCTTATATACATCTCTGACAACTTCCTTAAGCTTTTCCTCTGTTCTCTCTTCCTTTGTTATAATCTTTTCCCAATCCCATTGGTCAACAAAAACAGAGTGAATATTATCCACTTCCTCATCTCTTCTAATGGCATTCATATCAGTGTAAAGGCCTTCACCAACCTCAAAGCCATACTGAGCCAATGCATTTCTCTTCCATTTAGCCAACGAATGAACTATCTCAACCTCCTTTTCTCCCATCTCCTTTATGCCGAATGAAACAGGTCTCTCAACTCCATTAAGGTTATCATTAAGACCTGATTCAGGTGTTACAAACAATGGTGCTGTAACTCTCAAAAGATTCAATCTCTCCGCCAAAAGATTCTGGAAGAAATCCTTAACTGTCTTTATACCTACCTGTGTATCGTGTAAATTCAAACTTGGTTCATATCCCTTTGGAATAATCATTTTGCTCATATTAATCTCCATTCTATTTAAAAACATTATACTTATTTTTTAATGTTTCAAATTCCTTATTTATTGCCAGCAATATATTCTGGTCACCATTTACATTATCAGGATGTTAAATCTTTAACAAATCCCTATATCTCCTTTTTAAGGCCGCAAAAGAGTCAACACCCGCAAAAAAAATGCTGGTATTCTGAATATTTGTTCTAGCCTGAATAGTTGCCTGCTTTGATGCTTGTCTGAAACGTTCCCGCTCGCTTTCAAAAGCCCTTCTCTCCTTTTCCAGGTTTTCTCTATCAATAGCAATGCGCCTAAGCTCCTTTTCAACAACCTTCCACTGCTTATCAAAAAGCTCCTTCTTCCTGATTAGCTGTTTCTCTTGAATATTCACTGAACCAGAAAGACTTATCTTTTGTTTTTCGAACTCTTTTTTCTCTTTTTCTAACTTTTCTCTTTCTTCAATCAAAGACTGTTTTTCCTGCTTAATCCTTACACTTTCCAAAAAAAGCCAGTGCTTAAGCTCATCTAACGGATCGTCCTCAATATCATAAACGAAATTAACCTGATTACTCATCCTACACTGTCCTCTCTGTTAGGTTTCCCTACAATTTTACTACAAGTATCTCAATTTTACCACATATTTATTGAAAAGTTTTTCGCAATTTTTCTAATGCCTTCTTCTCAATTCGACTTACATAGCTTCTTGATATGTTCATACTATCTGCCAGTTCTCTCTGCGTAAGCTCTTTATACCCGAATAAACCATATCTTTTTACAATAATTTCCTTTTCACGCCCACTAAGCACCTTATTGATATTATTATACAATATCTCTGTTTTATTCTTCAAGTCACATTCCAGAACAATATCCTTTTCCTCACACTCTATTACATCCAAAAGGCTTATGGCATTTCCTTCCTTGTCAGTTCCAATGGGTTCATACAAGCTGGTTTCCCTCTGTTTCTTCTTTTCCGAGCGAAGGTACATCAATATTTCATTATCAATACATTTGCTGGCATATGTTACCAACCTATTTCCTTTAGAATCCTTATAAGTATTAATAGCCTTAATCAGGCCTATTGTTCCTATAGACAGTAAATCCTCCATATCCCTGTCCGCCTGATTGTACTTCTTGACAATGTGTGCAACAAGCCTCAAATTGTGTTCTACAAGCACATCCTTTGCTTCTTTATGGCCTTCCGACATTTTTTTGAGCCAATATTCCTCTTCCTCCCTTGTTAATGGTTCTTTAAATGTTTCCAAAAGAAATGCACCTTAGAGCTTTTATTACAGTTTATGTAAATACAAGCTTTAAAGTGCATTTCCAAATATTATTCCTTAACTTTCTTTTCTTCTAAGAATATCATACTCATCAAGCTCCATGCCCAAACCAATGTACAATACCTGCTTAGGATGTGGAGCAGACTCCATATCATTTCCATCCTCATCCTTTATGCACTTAACAGTCACAAGAATATTTTCACCATTTGGCTTCATAACTTCTATCTCTTCACCAACAGTAAATTTATTTCTCTGTTCTATTCTGTACATACCATCAGCATTCTTTTCGCCAACCATACCAAGATATGTGTATTCCTTGATATATGTGTTACTGTCATAAATCTGAGTATTCTCATCAGGCTTTCCAAAGAAAAAGCCCGTTGTGTACTGTCTGTAGGTACATTTTGCAATTTCCTCCTTATAAAAAGGAATCCTGCTTCTATAGTATTCTTCGCTCTTTTTATAATCATCAATTGCCATTCTATAGGTTCTTGCCACTGTAGCCACATATAATGCAGTCTTCATTCTTCCTTCAATCTTAAAGCTGTCAATCCCCGACTCCATAAGCTCAGGAATATGTTCAATCATACACAAATCCTTTGAATTGAAAATATATGTTCCTCTCTCATTCTCAAAAACCGGCATATACTCCCCAGGTCTTGACTCTTCAACAACCGCATATTTCCATCTGCACGGATGTGTGCAGGCACCCTGATTCGCATCCCTTCCAGCCATGAAGCTGCTAAGAAGGCATCTTCCGGAATAAGAAATGCACATGGCTCCATGAATAAATGTCTCTATTTCCAAATCATCACTAATGTTATTCCTGATTTCCTTAATTTCCTCCAAAGACAGCTCTCTGGCAGTTACCACTCTTTTTGCACCGAGACTGTGCCAGAAATTGAATGTTCCATAGTTGGTATTATTGGCTTGAGTACTGATGTGAAGCTCCATATCCGGCATTATCTCTTTTGCAATTGTAAACACCGCCGGGTCTGCAATAATCACTGCATCAGGGCCCAATTCCTTAAGCTCCTTAAAATATTCCCTAACACCTTCCAAATCCTTATTATGAGCGAGAATGTTAGCAGTAACAAACACCTTTACATCATGCTCATGTGCAAATGCGATACCTTCAGCCATATCCTCTTTCGAGAAATTTTTTGCCTTAGCCCTAAGCCCAAATGCTTCTCCGCCAATATACACCGCATCAGCACCAAATATAACAGCTGTTTTCAAAACCTCAAGACAACTTGCAGGTATCAAAAGCTCCGGTTTACTATACATTACTTTCTCTCCTTCTTTACACTCATGGTTATCCCATCACCAATAGGAACAATGGTTGTTTCAAAATCCTCTGAATTCTTAACCTCATACATATATTCACGCATTCTTGAATGAATCGTTCTATTTCTTCTTGTTATGCCAAATCTTGACTCAATTATATCTCCATCCTGCAATACATTATCAGTGATAAGTATCCCTCCGTCCTCCATCAAATTCTTCAACAGTGGCAGAAAATAAATATACTGTGCCTTTGCAGCATCCATAAACACAAAATCATACTTATACTTCAATGTAGGCATAATCTCCATTGCATCACCTTCATAAAGATTAATCCTGTCAGAAACACCTGCTCTTTCAAAATTAGCCTTTGCAATAGGTATTCTCTTATCATAATTTTCTATTGTATCTATAACACAATCCTTTGGCATATATTCACTCATAAGAATTGCCGAGTATCCGATGGCGGTTCCAAGCTCTAATATTCGTTTTGGTTGCTTAATCGCAAGCATAACCCTTAAAAAGCTTTCCATTTCCTTTCGGATAATCGGCACATATGTAGCAATGGCTTCTTTTTCGATTTCCTCTAAAACCTCACTATTACTTTTTTCTAATGAATGAATATATGAAACTATTCTTTCATTAACTATCATTTACTTTTCTCCTGTACCATCCTGCTCCACTGTTACAGCATCCGTAATCTTCTCGATGATATCCTCCGGCGAATTCTCAGTATTAAACATATACACACCGTCGTTTATCTCACACTGATAAATAAACATCTGTATAACAAAAACATTTACATCTGATATAAGTCCCGCATCGTATAGAATATTCCCTACTTCCTGATTGGTTGAGCCAACAGGAATATTAACTAATACGTCCTCTCCCTGTCCGCTTCTTGCAACTCCTTCTTCAGAAAAAATAGCAGCACCAAAACTATATGCTTTTGTGCAGGCCATATACAGAACTGATACCATTATCAGCAATACAACCATTTTCACAGAAAAACCAAGTATCCATGACGATATTTTTTTCAGTTTCATATCATATCCATACCTTTCAAATTACTTCAAGAAATCAACATCCAAATCAATTTCATCAACTAACATTTCATTGACATCCTGAAGCATTTTACACAATACAAGCTCAGCATTTAGAAATGGGGTCACAAGGCTGTTGTTAAACAACTCCTGATACTTACCGACAATTTCCTCTGCTTTTTGCTTATCTTGTATCTCACCTGACAACTGTAACTGAAAGTTCTCACTTCTAAACTGATTCACCTGCTCAAAAATCTCCGGCACCTCCTGAAGAACTCTCCTGTACAAATCAAAATTCCTATACTCTTCACTATCGAGTATCATCTGTCTCAATTCTTTTACTTTAGCTGCTAAGCTGTCCGTCATATTATCATGCCTTTCTATTCAACTTCCATTATAATAGGAAGAATCATTGGATGTCTCTTGATTGTCTTCCATAAGTATTCACTTAATGATTCTTTAACTATCATCTTAATCTTGCCCCAGTCAGTAATGTTCTTATCGATACAATCAAGTACTGCCTCCGTTACCACTTTTCTGGACTCATCCAAAAGATCCTCTGCTTCTCTTACATACACAAAGCCTCTTGAAACAATGTCCGGACCTGAAAGTAACTGATTGCTATACTTTTCAAAAGTCATAACGATAATTATAATACCATTTTCAGCAAGGTTTTGTCTATCCCTTAATACAATATTTCCTACATCACCTACACCAAGACCATCTACAAGGATGCCTCCTGCCTGCACTCTCTCTTCTTCAACATAAGCTTCTTTTTCACCAATTTGAAGAACATCACCTGATGACAATACAAATATATTTTCCTTTGGCACACCCATAAGCTCCGCAAGCTCTGCATTTGCAATTCTGTGTCTGAACTCACCGTGTAACGGAATAGCATACTGTGGCTTAACTAACGAATAAATAAGCTTCAATTCCTCCTGACAGGCGTGACCCGATACGTGAGTATCCTGGAACACAATGTTAGCACCAAGCTGTGTAAGTTCATTCATAACCTTTGATACAGCCTTTTCATTTCCCGGAATAGGAGATGAACTGAAAATAATTGTATCACCAGGCTTGATAGTAACCTTTTTGTGAAGTGACGCTGCCATCCTTGACAATGCAGCCATAGATTCACCCTGACTTCCTGTTGTAATAAGTACAAGCTGATTGTCAGTATAATTCTTCATTTCCTCAATATCTATAATAGTATTTTCAGGCACCTTCAAATATTCAAGCTCCATAGCTGTATTAATGATATTAACCATACTACGGCCTTCAATAATTACTTTTCTGCCATATTTTACAGCTGAATTAATAATCTGCTGAACAC
>CAYWDL010000142.1:0-5597 GCA_964457015.1 uncultured Roseburia sp.
TTACTCATTTTTTCCCAATCGCATCTATAAACAATGCTTCCAACCTCCAAGCAATGCCATAAATACAATATTTCACTTTCCTCTATCAAAAAATCTATATTTCTGTTATAATAACCCCAACATAATATTAAACGGAGAAATACAATGAAACCAACTGTACTTATCACTGGGGCATCCCGAGGAATCGGTGCCGCCACGGCTATTGAATTTGCAAAAAACGGATACAATCTTTTATTGATATGTAAAAACAATATAGACAAACTTGAAGAGGTTGCCAAGCAGGCACAGCTCACTAACCCTGATATAATCTGCCATACTATACAATGCGACGTCAGCAATCCTGCTACCACCCAAAATGTTTTAGCAAGTTTCATTAAATCCAACCATATAACCATAGATGTACTTGTAAACAACGCAGGTATTTCTCACATTGGTTTATTGCAGGATATGAGCTTTGATGAATGGAAGAATGTAATTGACACTAATCTTACATCAATATATCTTTTATCAAAGCTTGTTATACCGGATATGGTTGCAAAAAAGGCAGGCCGTATCATTAACGTTTCGTCAATGTGGGGAAATGTCGGTGCTTCCTGCGAGGTTGCCTATTCAGCTTCAAAGGGTGGCGTTAACAGCTTCACAAGGGCTCTTGCCAAGGAACTTGCACCAAGCGGCATCAGCGTAAATGCCATTGCCTTTGGCGTAATAGATACCGAGATGAATCAATTCTTATCAGAAGATGAACGAAATGCATTAACGGAAGAGATACCGGCAGGCAGATTTGGCACCTGTGAGGAGGCCGCCAAAATGATTTATAACACAGCAACAGCCCCTGCATATATGACAGGGCAGATAATAACAATGGATGGCGGACTTATCTAGTCGCCATCCATTATTTAAATTGCTCTATTATTCTTTTTCTATCAAACTTGCCATTAGCATTAATGGGCAATTCCTTCACTTGCTTCAATCGTAACGGCTGAACATATCTTGGAAGGAAGTCCTTCAATTCCTTCTGTAACCACTTCGTGTCCAACCCTTCCTCATCACTTGTAAACACAACATACACACTATCCTGGTGTTGTTCGCACAAAGCCTCTTTTACCGGCGACACCCTCGCCACCTCTTTTTCAATATTTTCAAGACTGATTCTGTAGCCTCGCACCTTCCTTATATTATCACATCTTCCATTAATAAAAACGGCGTCCTCACATATTTCTGCCATATCACCTGTCTCAAAAATCAAGTGGCGACTTTTCCTCTCCAACACCAGATGTCCATCATCCACATAATACTCATAGTCCAAAAAGCATTCCTTCAAAGGAACAAGCTCACTTTTCACCTTGTCATTTACAACATAATAAAGGGAATTTCCGGCAAGCTCGCTACTTCCATACAGATTAACAAATGTGGTGTATTTCATATTTTCAATCCAATAATTAAGATACTCTGACTTCATACTCTCGCCCACAAACATCACATATTTAAGCTTCATAGGCACATTTTCGTTGAGCCCATTCATCCTGGCCATATTCTTCATATAAAATGGCGTTGTTATGAATACAGTAATATCATTTTCACTTACATACTTCACAAATTCTGCCGGGAAATTAAGCTGCTTTCTTGATGCAATGTGCAAGGTCGCTCCCAACACTACCATGCAATATATGTCCTTGGTGGACGCATCAAATGTAAACTCAAGCTGATTTAAAAACACATCATCAGAATCAAGACTAAATTTATCAGCAAAATCCTCTATAAATTCCAACAAGTCGCCCTGACCTTTCACAATCCTTTTCGGCTCACCGGTGGTACCTGACGTGCATATCTCGTACATTGGCAAAGTATATGCCAAACCCAACTCTCCTTCATCTAAAAAATATCCTTCCAAACAAACAGCTTCAATATAACTCTCATCTAAAAAAATGTAATTTCCCAGAGCCTCAGTGGCAGAATTAACCACTGTGTATACTTTCCCTCCTGCAACAACAGAAAGCATCAAAACTATAGTTTCAATGCTTCGCTTATTTTCAATGGCAAATATGGAATCATTATCAACATAACTAACTGATATTTTTTTGCCCGTTGCCAGCACCCTATAATACAATTCTGTAAAAGAAATATGATTACCTTCGCATACAATAGCCGGCTTTTCACCATATTTTTCCCTATTAAGTTTTAAATAATCAATTACTGTTCTATTCATATTTCTTAATCCTGTACATAATAGTATTCAACACTCACAACCTTATCATCCCTGGTATTTATCTGAACATTGGTGCTTCCTCCATAATACACCAGACCATTTTCAGTTGTCTTATCAGCCGGACCCATCTTCTTTGCAACATCAGCAAGACTCATACCCACACATACACCACCTGCTGCCTCCACATTTTCCTTCTCTATAAAAATATCCGTAACCAGCTCCTCTCCATCAATCTCACTGGTCATAATCTCAAAATCATTATAATAATAGTATCTGTCCGTGCCCTGATAAGCGCAGCTTTCCGCCACAAATGTAGAATTATAATCACCAAGCTTTCCACTTACATCAGACCACTTCTGCCCTATATCAATGTTATATCCATTGTATATGAATGAATATGCAAGCTCACTGCCTGACGTGGCATTGTCAGCATCAACAAATTCACCCTTATCCTCCTTGCATGCCGTAAAGCTAAGACATCCGGCAAATACTGTTGCAAGTATAAGCATTTTTACTAATTTAATCACTTTATCTCTCTTCATTATTCAACTTCCTCTAACAATATCTTCCCAAAATATTTTGTATTCTTTTCAGCACCGGTCTTATTTAAATGTAAGCCCCCATCAAATGTATCCACCGAGAAATCCAAGCCGATTTCTTCGCTATATTTCAACAAATTCACGTAGGTCAACCCATACTCCTCAGCATAAGCTACAACCTGCTCGTCCCACTCATCATACCAATGGGGATACTGACTTGGTGCCTTTACCAATATAAGACTAATGTTATTTTTCTCGCAGACCTGCCTTATTAAATCAAGGTAGGTAAGAGCCTTATCTCCAAATTCATAATTCTCAAGAGGACGCACCGACGGCAATTCACCCATAGGCACAACCTCTGTTTTTTCAATATAACCGCGCTCTGACACAGACGGACTTCCAAAAAAGTATTTAAAATCCTCCTTTGACAGTTCACTCCACCTTGAATGATATCTGAGTATCGGAAATACATATGACAACACATTTTCTTCTTCAAGCACAGATGCCTTTACACAATCATATTTATACTGCGACCATTCCATTCCGTCAATAGTCATTCTATTATATGCCTCGCTGTCAGACTCCTCCTTCATCAGCGCCGACACACTTAAAACAACAGCCTTAGGTGTCTCGTATTGCAGGCTGTCCAACAACAGATAATAGGACTGCCACACCGTCTGATTGGCGCTTCCTCTTACATATGCATTTATATCATACTCATCAGATAACACCTTTGGCGAAAAGTTATAGTACATTTCGCTGTCACCAAAGAAAAGCACATCATTATTCTTCTGGCATTGATAGTATTCTTCTATCAACGAACCCTCAGCAAGCTGACCTGTATATTTGGGCACAAGAATTCTCTGTGCCACTGCCAGAAACACTATGAGCACGCAAAAAACACATACGATTTTCAAAACATTTTTAATACCTGATGTAGATGAACTCTTTTCCTTCATAACCTATACCATACATTCCAAAAATAATTATAACAGCTATCATCACAGCTATTATGCCATAAGAAAACGCCGTTCCTTTTTCAAAAACAGCCTTCCTGTAATTGACCTTCCTGCCAACAAATTCCACAACCATCACAAACATTATTCCAAGCAGTATCACAACATAATCCGCCATGGCAATATCAAGTGTTGCCGTGCCAGTCATATTCACATAATCAAGGGACCTTAACAATCCCATAAGCACAAATGTCCTAAGTACTCTGAAAGCACCATACACCTTACCCTTTGTAAATTCGAATCTGCCATTGAACTTAGCATACAACGGTTCCAATTCATATGATGCCAGAATGACAAACGCATTTAACATTCCCCATATTATAAAGTTCAAGCTTATTCCATGCCACACGCCTGTCACAAACCACACAATCAGTGTTGCTATGTAAATTGGTACTTTTTTTCCAACCTTATTCCCCCATTTACCTCGAATCATTTTCCCCAGCTTCACGACAGGCTTAGAAAATGACACCGGATAAAACACATAATCCTTAAGCCAATTGCCAAGACTCATATGCCATCTTCGCCAGTAATCACTTATGGATACTGCCAAAAATGGATTATTGAAATTCTCAGGCAGCTTCACACCAAACATATAGCCTGTGCCAACTGCAATATCTATCCCACCTGAAAAGTCGGTATACAGATAAAATGCATACACAAGCACATTTAGAGCCATCTTAAGTAAATCATCACTGCCGCACAGATAGTCAAACACAAGTCCTAAGCGTTCAGCAATAACAAGCTTTTTCAGCATACCATAAACAATTCTTGTAAAACCATAGGTAAAGCCCTCATAGTCAAAGCTTTTTTCCTTACCAAGCACATCCTTTTGCAACTCATCATATCCGCATATAGGGCCCTGCACCATAATGGGGAAGAAGCACATAACGCTTATAAGCTTTAACAGATTCTTCTGTGCCTGATACTTTCCTCTGTATACATCAACCACATAGCCTATGGCCGTAAGAGTAAAAAAAGATATGGCTAAGGGTGCTGTTATATCCATAAACAGCTGATACTTAAATCCAAACAATAACACCATTTGCAGCAGGACATACACCGTCACCAGCATTCTTCTATATTTAGTTATTACATTTAATATAACGCCTGCAATGTATGTTAGCAAAAGGCTTGTACCCATAACCACAAGTCCTTGGATTCCTGACTGTGCATAAAACAAAACATTCGTACATAACAGCACAATCCATCTTAACCTTTTAGGTATGGCATAGAAAAGCAACACACTTACTGCCAAAAGCATTATAAATTCAAATGATATAAATGACATTTAATTCTTTCCCTTTTCAATCAGCTTTTCAACAAGCTTCTCCATCGCCTTCACAGAATTAAAATTCTCAGGGATTATTTCCCACATAGGTATGGTGATACCAAACTCGTCATTCAGCTCACCTATGATTGAAACCAAATCAAAAGAGTCTATGACCCCATTATCAATAAGCTCCGTCTCTTCCATAAATTCTGTTCCCGGCTGCAATTCTTCCAATATCTCAATTACTGTTCTCATACTATTTTCACACTATCCTTTATCATTCTTTATAGCTCTCCGTGGCCACCGCAGGATATAATGACTTATCATACACCCAATAATAAGCTGCCTCTGCCACATTTTCAGCGTCAGTCTTCATAAAACACTTGTATGTGGAATTTCTTGGAGTGGCATCCATATGGTACCAACCCTTTCCAAGGTTACAAAGTATCCAGTAGTGATTGCTGGTATCGCTGTCCCTGCTTACAAAATCAGTCTCAGCCCCAAGCCTTTCCATAAACACCTCAAGTAATGAAGCAAACGTAAAGCAGTCACCAACTCCAAGAGTC
>CAYWDL010000143.1:0-5555 GCA_964457015.1 uncultured Roseburia sp.
TTGAAACAACTCCAAATATACCGCCCATGCTTCTTGTCTCCTATCTTTCTTCACAATTTTTGCGTCCTGCCTCATGGCAGACACACACATTAGTATACTATTTTTTATAGGGGTGTGTCAAACTAAATGTGGACATATTTTATCAAATTAAGGTTTACAAAAATATCTCTTTTATTTCCAACCTCTTTGTAGTATAATAAGTGTATTATTATGTGTATTTTTGTCGTGTTGGTATTTCGCGACATATTGGGAGTGAAAAAATGAAACGTATACTTAGATTAAAAAACAGGATTTTATTTGAAAATAAGCAATCCGAAGCGTACACAGATTATCTTACCAAGTTAGCTAATCGACATGGATTGTATGATTATTACAATAATCTTCCTAAGGAAATGCTTATGCATTTTATGTTTATTGACATTGACAATTTCAAGCGCGTTAATGACGTGTATGGACACGGTATGGGAGATGAACTACTCATAAAGGTTGGACAGCTTATAAAGGAAAAGCTGCCTGGCAGCTTCGTATCAAGAATCGGCGGTGATGAGTTCGTTGCTGTTATCGATGGCACTGCGGATCACACTACTGTTACCAATCAGGCCCAGTCTCTTATTGACGGTATGCAGGATATGGATTTCAGAAAGGATATTCTTTCTCTGATATCCTTCAGTATAGGTATTATTCTTGACCAGAAGACATCTCAGATTCTTGATGACGTTTTGTACAAATGTGATTCCGCTATGTACAACGCGAAGACAAATGGCAAGAACCACTACGTGGTTTACTACGCACTGGAAAAATCAGTAGAGATATCAAAAACCATTGAATCCGAGCAGGAAAAAGCCCTTAATTCCGGCGAATTTCACGTATATTTTCAGCCGAGAGTTAATATGCTTACAGCCAACGTATCCGGTGCTGAGGCTTTGGTTCGTTGGGAGCATCCGGTAGACGGCTTACGTTCACCTGATATGTTTCTTCCACTCTTCGAGAAGAATGGTTTTATCAAGAAATTAGATATGTTTGTATACAAAAAAGTTTGTGCGGTTAAGGCTTCCTGGAAAGGCAAGCCGTATGAGCATTTGATGCTTTCGGTTAATCTTTCGCGACTTCACCTCTATCAGGCAGATTTACCTGAATATCTTCTGTCCATAGCCGAGGAATATGACATACCTGCCAACGAGATTAATTTTGAGCTTAAGGAAAATGTTTTTATTAAGGACAGTATGGAGCTTAGCAAGATGACCGACCGCTTACGCAATGTTGGTTTCCACGTATCCATTGATAATTTTGGTTCAGGCTACTCTGCCCTCAATATGTTAAAGGATATTTCCGTGGATTACATAAACATTGACAAGGACTTCATTCAGACTTCATCATACGATACAAAAGGTCAGCGAGTACTTAAAAATGTATTCGTTATGTGTAAGGATTTGAAATTCAATGTTGTAGCTGTAGGTATTGAATCGGAGCTTCAGGCTCAGTTTGCCATCGGTTGCGGATGCGAAATGGCACAAGGTGACTATTATTGCAAGACTATATCTCCTGATGATTTTGAGAAGTACTTAGAAGCCAACTTTTTCGATGATAGCGGAGCTGTTCGTTTCTCATTTAATGATAATTTCAAGAGTGATTGCGGCAAATTTAGAGGCAGATTTATCGGTTCAGGATATTCCTTTGGAGACGGAGTCGTAACCGGCCAGAGGTCAATAAGATTTCCTGGTGGTGAACATAACACTAACTATTTAAATCTTCCTAACACTTTGATTCACCACGAAAGCTACACCGTTTCTATGTGGATTAGGCCTGAGATTTCCCATCTTTGGTCCGCAGCAATATATGTTAAATACGAGTCCGGCTTCTTCAGCTATTACCCTACTGCCTGGGAGGGCCATACAGCATCCAGAATTCGTGACGCCCGTATAATTAATGGCTTCTATGATGTATCAGCAGCAACACTTCCGCTGAATACCTGGACCCATGTTGCTATTTCGTTTAATGCAAAAACAGAGCAGGCAAATTTATATATAAACGGGCATTTTATTGGACATCGTGATAATATGCCTATATTATATTTTGTAACACACATAATGCTAGGCGGAGATATTTATCAGGATTCATTCAAAGGCTCTATTGCTGAATTAGTTATTTTCAACAATACTAAAACACCTTCTGAGATTGAGGAGCTATTTATGGAAACAGCCGGCAGAGACGATTTCATCTACAAGGAACAGATGGTTGGCAGAACTGCTTCGGATTTGTTTTTCAAAGAAAATTAATGACAAGAGCGCTACCGAATACACGGTAGCGCCCTCTTTTTATTTCTGATTCAACGCCCAATACAAGCCCTTTTTCGCCATAAGTTCATCATGAGTTCCCTCTTCTGCGATTCCCTTATCAGAAATATAAAGTATTCTATCAGCATTTCGAATGGTTGATAATCTATGAGCTACGATAAACGCAGTCTTATCCTTTAAGATAACCTCAAGCACGTCCTGAATCATCTTCTCCGTTTCAGAATCAATAGAGCTTGTAGCCTCATCAAGTATTACAATTGATGGATTCTTTAAGATAATTCTTGCAAAGCTTATAAGCTGCTTCTCGCCGGCTGATAAATCGCCACCTCTTTCTTCTAATTCTTCATAAAAACCATTAGGCCATCTATTAATCCATTTATCAGCATTAATCATCTTTGCAGCAGCTATACACTCTTCATCTGTTGCATCAATTTTTCCGTACCTTATGTTATCGATAACAGTTCCCTTGAATATAAATGGGTCCTGCATCAATACACCCACCTCTTGACGCAAGGATTTAAGTGTTACATCCCTAATATCCTTGCCATCAATATAAACAGCGCCCTTTTTCACATCATAAAATCGAGTCAGCATATTAATAACAGTGGTTTTACCGGCTCCAGTAGGACCTACAAGAGCAATTGTTTCACCAGGTTTTACATGAAGATTGAAATCTTCAAGGACGTTAATTCCTTCCTCGTAGGAAAATGTTACATCGCTAAAATCAACTTTACCTTTAACATCCTTTATCACTTCACTATTTTCACGATCCTTTATCTCAACATTAGTATCAATGGTATCGAATACCTGCTCAAGGTTTGAGCTTACCTGTGCCAGATTTTGAACAATCATTGCTACCATTGTAAGGGGACCACTAAATTGCGACATATAACTAATAAACATTGACACAATACCTGCATTGACAGTTTCAGAACCATTTAAAATAAGCCCCAAGGAAACCCCGTACAATGTCAGTGTTCCGAGATTCCAAAAAATCTCAATAATAGGTGTATTTAATTCCGCTCTCTTTACAATACTCCACCATGTATTAATGCTACTCATATGAATATCCATATAAATATTTTCATTTATCTGTGCTCTATTGTAATTTTTAATAATCTTTTCACCCATAATAGATTCAACAACAAAGGCTGAACGATTAGAAACCTTAGCTCTATGAAGACCAAATCTCTTTCTTATAAAATATCTAAGCCAAAATATACATACCATCAAAGGTATAACTGTTGCAAATACAATAAGTGTAAGCTGCGGACTCAATACCAACATAAAGATTGTAACCATGACTATTTTTACAATATATATTATAAAAAACAGTAAATGATTGGTGAAAAAGTTCGCCAAATCATTAATATAATCTGTTACTCTTACAACTATTTTACCAGCTGGACGATTATCAAAATAATCAAATGATAATTCCTGCAACTTATAAAAAATATCTCTTCTAATTCCCGCAATTACCTTGTGCCCCGTTTTTCCCATAAGTCTCTGATGAGCAAAGGTAATAAAAATTTCAGCTAACGCTAATACCGCCAACATACACAAAATAAAAATCAATTCTTTATATTGTGTATCATAAACTACATTATTTATGATATGCCCCAATAATATTGGCGATATTAACGAAAGCCCAACCGACAGCAGCATCAAACATCCGACAAGTAAAAATGTTTTTTTGTATGGTATAACATACCTTAGCGTCCTGCCTAGTTGCTTTATATCAATTTTTCTCTCAATTACTTCATTCTGAAAATATGTATTGCGCGTCGCCATACTTTTTCCTCCATATTGATTTGAATTTAACGTAAATTACGATTATTCTTCATAGACTATAACCTTCTTATCTTGAGCCATCTGTACATTGTAAATCGATGCAAAATGTCCATTAAGCTTCATCAATTCTTCAAAATTACCTCTTTCAACTATTTCACCATCCTGAAGATAAATAATCTCATCACAATCCATTACAGACGCCATCTTGTGAGCTGATATAAGCAATGTTTTCTCAGGATATTTTTCTTTAATAGTCTTTAGCAATGCTCTTTCCGTATTCATATCAAGGGCACTTGTAACATCATCAAGAACCAAAACCGGAGCATTTCGTATGAGTGCCCTGGCTATGCAGACTCTCTGTTTTTGTCCACCAGACAAGCCCACACCTCTTTCGCCAACAATGGTCTGATATCCCAAAGGAAGTTCCATAATAAAATTATGCACTTGGGCATCTTTTGCCGCAGTAACAACCTTTTCTTCATCAATTTCCAAATCTGAAAACGCAATATTTGAATCAATTGTATTTGAAAACAAAAATACATCTTGAAATACAAAGGAATAACAATTTCTTAAATCCTCTAACGCATAATCTTTAATACTATTACCATTTATAACAATGTCACCACTTGTAAGATCATTATCTCGTATAAGGCTTTTTAGAAGCACGCTTTTCCCACTTCCTGTACCACCTACTATACCTATTTTCTTACCTGCCGGAATATCAAGATTAATATTTTTCAAAATTGTATGCTCACCTATCGTAAGGCTCGCATTTCTAATCTCAATATCAATATTTTCAAAGGACATATCATATTTTTTATTATCAGGTATCTTTGATTTATGTTCTATGAACTTCTTGATACTACTTCCTGATACTATCTGCTGTTGCATTACAAATAATGAATTGTTAATCTGACTGACATGGTCCATTATCTTTAACACGTACGATGCACAAGCAAGAACAAAGCCTACTTTAATTTGCCCTTTCATTGCCAAAATTGTACTTATGCCAATAGCAACTATATAAGCAAACTGCTTAATACTTGAGAACACTGCCCCAAATGTAGAGGATAAGTCAATCTGTGAAAAATGAGCTCCTTTAAGATTTTCATTAGCAACATTAAATTTCTCTTTTTCCTTTTCCTCATTTGTAAATGAACGAACCAAACGCACAGCCTCAATATTTTCCTGAACAGTAAGATTCATTTCGCTATTTCTTCTACGAATATTAGAGTAGTTACTTTTAGCCTTTTTTCTAAACTTAATAAGAGCAACAACCAAAAACGGCGACAGCAACACCGGAACTAATATAAGCCAAGGATTAATCTTTCCCAGAATAAATGATGTGATAACAAGCACAAATACACTATCACACATACTAGGAATCATTCCACAATACAAATCCTTAAACATAATAGTGTCACCCTGAAGTGTTGTTAAAAGTTCACCAGTGTTGTAATCAGCGATTGA
>CAYWDL010000144.1:0-5548 GCA_964457015.1 uncultured Roseburia sp.
TTGCATATTCTTCTGCAATCTGTGATATTGTTATACTTTCATTGCTTGGTCCATCTGCAATAATGTAGATAGTAACCTCTTTTTCCAATCCATCAAGTACATTCTTAGTTGTATCCGTCAAAGAATACATATCATAAACACTAATGTCAATTCTGCTTGTCAATGTATCAATCAATACATTTGCTAAAACAAGAATGATAAACAATATCGCCGTCTTAGCCATCATATGAATTGCATTTGCTATTTTATTCTCAGCTCTATTCATTGTTTACCTCCTAGCTCCATCTTCTCTTCTGTAATGACTGGTTTGTCAAATACAAACAGAATATTATAATTGATACATAATAAGCTACTGCTGCAATATCAAAATACTGTACACAGAAATGTGATAAATTCTGATACAATGACAATTTTAAAAGGAATGTCTGAATAAGTCCAACAAGTAATGACTCCTTTACAAAATAAATAATTACAAGTGCCACTACACAAACACCGAAAAATCCAACTGATGCAATAGTAGCAATCTTTATATTTGACTTAAGCTGTGTAAATACTACCGCCGCAAGAAGCGCCGCCACAACTGAAAAGAATACAATCGATGCTCCTGAATTATTCGAGAATGATGTATTCATATAAAAGCACACAAATGAAATAAGTAAAATTATAAATGTAACTACAGCTGACATAATCTGATTTTCTGTGATTGATGAAACAAATACACCAATGGCAATCATCGTAAGTCCCATAAGCCAGAATCCAAATATTGAATTATATGATGCAAGCCAAGGTATTGTACCATAATCAGATAATACCAATGGATAGAAGCATATAATCAGCATTGGAATTGTAAACATTGTTGCAATTGCCAAAAACTTTCCCAACACAATATCTGAAATCTTAACAGGTGCTGTAAAAAGCATCTGGTCAGTTTTTGAATGTCTTTCATCTGCAAAAATTTTCATTGTCATAACCGGAATAAGTATCATAAGCACAATCTGCACATAGTTATGTTCAAATACATATCCGATATATGCATTATTCTTTGTAATATTAATATTGTAAAAAATAAAGCTTAAAACCAACAAAAGTAATCCAATAAATAAATATCCGATAACTGATGTAAAATACGATCTAATTTCTTTCTTATACACAGCCAGCATATTATTTTACCTCCTTACGTTTTCTTCTGTCAGTCTGTCTTCCCGCAGTAACCTTAATAAATACATCCTCAAGAGAAAGTGTCGTGTACTGCATTTCTACTACAGGGCACTTTGCATTGGCAAATGTATAAAACAATTCTTCTCTTATATCCTTATCCGCATTTGTTGATACATATACCTTTGTACATTCAGACTCACTATCCTCTGCCAACTCAAACTTATTAACAGAGTTAATCTTTGAAAGAATAGCCTTAACCTTATAATCAGGCGCCTTAACTGACATCTCAATAGAATTCGAGCCCGAAACGTGCTTACTCAAGTTGTCAGGTGTATCCTTTGCAATAAGCTCACCATGAGCAATGATAAGTACCTCATCACATAATGCGCTAACCTCCTGCATAATATGTGTACTTAAGATTACAGTATGTTTCTTTGCAAGATTTCTAATCAAATCTCTCATTTCCATAATCTGCTTAGGGTCGAGACCTACTGTAGGCTCATCAAGGATAATTATCTCAGGATATCCGATAATAGCCTGTGCAACACCAACTCTTTGTCTATAACCCTTTGAAAGATTCTTAATCAATCTGTTGTAAACGTCCTTAATTCCTGCTAATTTTACAACCTCATCTATCATCTTCTGTCTGTCAGCTTTTTTTATTCCCTTTAAATCAGCTGAAAATTCAAGATATTCCTTTGGTGTCATTTCCAAATATACCGGTGGAATTTCAGGAAGATATCCAATACATTTCTTTGCCTCCTCCGGCTCATCATAAATATTATGACCATTTACAATTACCTCGCCGCTTGTAGGTGCAAGATAGCCTGTAATGATATTCATTGTTGTCGACTTACCTGCACCGTTTGGTCCAAGAAAGCCGTAAATCTTACCTTTTTCTATGTTAAAACTAAGATCATTAACTGCAATATGATCTCCGTATTTTTTAACAAGATTCTTTACCTCTATCAACGGTAATACCTCCTAACTTTTCTCTAATGTTGGCAACGCTATACATTATAACATACTTTGCTAAATTTACATATGATTTGTATATGATTTTTATGTGAAAATTTGCATTTCTACACAATCTTGTCACTTGCATATTCCAGTGGTATTTTGTAAGTATTTTCATATATTTCTTTCCATACTTCAAAATTCTTATCCATCATATACTTTATATTTTCATTTCTGCTTTTATTCTTATCCGGATAAATAGGCTCACCAATATGAATTGTATATTCCTGAACATAAAATCCGTCACCATCCAGCACATCGCTATCTTCCATAGTAATGAAGCACGGTAATACCGGAACATTATTTTTCACGGCAAATATATATCCACCCTTCTTTAATGGCTTTGGCTTCTTATAGTTCCACCACATACTCTGTTCAGGGTAAATAAGCATAAAATGACCTTCCTGCAATACCGTATCAACCGACTTCATAAATTTAGACATAGTTTCCTTATTGGAACTCAGCGGAAATGTATTACAATTACGCATCAACACACCATAAAAGCCAGGGAAGCTTGTATAATTACCTTCTCTGATTATTCTAAACAAGGTTCTTTTCGTCTGTCCCGAAGCCTCATAAGCAATATGCATGGCAAAGCTGTCCATTGCATTAAAATGATTGCAGGTAATAATGGCACCTGAATTCAAGCTTTTGTAATTCTCCAAGCCCTTTATATCTTTTATGATAAGCTGTCTGTTTTCAATCATATTATTTACAAACTTTCGAGCTATACGATAAGCAAATCTAGCCTTTATCTTGCTTCTTACTTTCTTTCTTAAATAATCAATATCATCCGGTAACAACTCTTTTGAAGGCGGATCTTCCTCAACGTCCTCATCAAATCTGCCTTCTCTCTCGAACTTTGCAATTTTATCAATAACTGCTCTTCTTTCCTTTGACTTTTTAGTTCCCTTTGTGATGATACTCAAATAATTATCTTCTTTGTTCACTTCATATGCCGCTGTTTGGAGTAACCTATCACAAGAAATAGCATCATTCTTTCTTTCTTCATCTGTGTAGCTTTCCAATATTTGCTTAATTTCTTCATACACAAAGGTTTCCTTCGCATACTTCCAGAAGTATTCTCCAAAGCGACAATCCTCATAATGCCATGGCTTAGACACCATTATATAATGTAGCATTTTAAATGTACTTTCATCGTACTTTATTTCACCAAATACTTCTGTATTCCACTGCTGCTCAATCCACAACACTTTATTCTTGCACAGAACATTCAAATAATCCTCATCCTGTGTTACGACAAACGTGTATACTCCTAACAACTCAATAAACTTTCCTAATATCTTGTTTTTTCTGAATTCATTACAATTTATAAGCAAAAGTCCAGCATTAAAATAACTATTTCTATCAATGCCCAAAACTCTTTCTACATATTGCCCATAAGTATCCACCTGAACCATTGCCTGCTCATTAGCCGCACCTACATAATTATCTCCCAAATCATAGTCGTACAATTCTGAAATATCGCCTAATACAACTGTATCACTGTCAATGTATATAGCTTTGTCATATTCAGGAAACATCTCCGCTATAAACATCCTATAATATGTAGTTTTTGAATAATAGTCCCTTATAGGCAGCTTATCACTTACTGACTCAAGATAGTCCATAACATTTTCAAAGCTTATCTCAAAATTATCACTAGCCATACTGGCTACCTTCTGCTTCATATCGTCACTTATGTCAGTATTAAGAATATGAATCTTATATTTATTATCCTTACATGCATTACTCATAATAGACTTCATTGAAACGACTGTATATTTAACAAAATTATTATCACATGCAAAGAATATTGGAATTACATTTTTATTTTCCATAACAATTCTCCTCTTCCTTTTCAAATTTCCTCTTTAGATATATATACTCAAACAAAATGTCATCAAACTGATAATAGTGAAATACTTTATGCACATCTCCTACCATCCACTGTTTTATGTTTCCAGTATGAGGATACGGCAAATAAAACAATCTTTTAGAAAAATGTCTCACCACTGTATGATTGTGCAAAAATTTTTGATCATTGTACCTTTGCGGCAACATTTTTTTGTTGGTAGTAGACCTATAGATAGCACTTTGGTCCGCAAATATCAGTTTTTTTGTCTTTATCAATTCTCTTGCCTTGGATAATAATCCTGTTTTTTTCATTTCCTTCAAATTAAATAACAGCACGCCTGCATTTATATAATTCGGATTAATAAGATATTTACCATAATGGTCTCTTGCTGCTGCATATTCATAGCCTTCCAAGTCCACATTATACAGCAACGTAATATCTCTATTAAATAATATATCAACATCAAGATATAGCAGCTTGTCAGGCATACCTGGCACTATATCTGCAAATAACCGAAGTAATGTATATGGCGAACAATATGCCATCTCATTAGGAGAATATGCAAACTCTCTGTCATATATTTCAGTAACATCCACTCTGACAACTTTATTCTCTGAATTATATGATTTTGCAATCTCATCGAGATAATCCACTTCTTTTTTGCTTATAGCCGTGTATTCCGGCTTAATTCTTGTTATATCCATTGTATAGATATAAAAGCAAAATGGCTCCCTTGTGGTTGTTCTCTCGAATATAGATAACATACAGGTTATAACACCGTCTAATACCTTTCCATTACCCGAAAATAAAATATTAATCATTTTTTTCACCTATTTTCACATATTTTATTAACTCAACATTATTCATCCCTGACCTTTTGACCATCGTTTCATAAACCTGATTCCTAAGATCTTCTCTCTGTAATTTCCCCTTTAGATTCTTATCAGGATAAAATGGTCCATCTACATATGTAATTATCCTTGGTGTTTTTCTAAACCTCCTCTTTTGATATGTATTAGTAAAACAATACACAGGCACCTTATACTGTATAGGATACCTGAACGACGTGTCCTTAAACGGTCGTATTTTTGTATAATATGGCCATATATGAGCTTCCGGATATATAGTAATAGCTTTTTTTTCTTTTATTCTTTCTTCAATTGCATTTATAAAGTTTTTTACAGCTTCCGGCTCATCCGGTAAAGGAAGGGCCCCAAGACTAGGAGTTATTCTCCCTAAATAAGGCATAGACACATTATTAGGATGTACTATCACATACATATCCTTTGGTGTACTAATCAATGTAGGAATCAACGCATCCGCCATAAAGTGCGTATGATTTCCATACATAAACCACCCCGTATCCTTCGCTTCCTTCAAAACTTCCTTATTAACTATCCTGTGTCCAAAATAAAATTTCATTCCTAAAAATGCCAATGGCGTTGCGATTATTCTATACCAAAAAAAATGAGTTAATTTCTTCCAGCAGCCCTTATGTATATATACATAGCTACC
>CAYWDL010000145.1:0-5534 GCA_964457015.1 uncultured Roseburia sp.
TTACAAAACATTTTTCATCATTTTGGTAAAATTGCATATGATTTCTTTATTTTTTATAAACTTCCGACAAAAATAATATATATTCTATAAAAATTGTGCATTTTTATTAAAAATGTTGTCGTTAATTTGTACTATATGCACCTTTTACAAATATTACAATATCTGATTCAGCCTTAATTCCACTCTCTGAGTCCGGTGTCAAATACACGCAATATTTACCAAGAGTTGTTCCATTTGCAGCCATCTCACCTACAGTAACATTAACAATCCCCTTTGATGTGGAATAAGAGCTTGCATTGCCCTGATACAGCATAATCTCCGTACCTTCTTTGCCCACAAGCACCTTTCCTTTAGAAAGACTTACTTTCTTATAAGAAGAAACACTTTCACTGCCATCAATATCCTGAAGTCTCATATCAAGATAAGACTTCGTTATAAGCGGGTCATTGACAGAGCCCGCTTCATCAGTAGTCTGTGCGCCTACCAACATACCAGCCGCAAATATAATAATTCCGCTGACTGCTAATATTATAATTTTCTTACTTAGCTTAAAATTCTTTATTTTCATACATTAACCCTATATTGATATATCAATATTCTGTCCAAGATGAGGTGTAACAGAAGACTCAAGAATATTTCTCATTCCATCGCCCATAACTTCCATGTTCTCCAATGAATTATCAAGTATTGCAACGCTTGCCTGTGTTTGAATATTGGCCATGCTCATTGCTGTTGATAAAGCTGCTATATCCATATAATCACCTATCCTTTCTTTTATCCAATCTCAGTTAATATCATGTGTAGGACGCACAAACCTACTGCAAGTATGAAGTAACCATCAACGAATTTGCCCTGACTTTCATCAAATGTAGTTCTGAACGGCTTCTTGAAAATTCGCTTAACGCTTTCTTCACCTCTGTTTTTCTTTGCTATATTCAGATACAACAATATCGCCAGTACCAGACCAACAATTGCTATAACTAACAAAGTTCCATAAACCATAACATTTGCAACTATCATCGTGATAGTATCCACCTCTGGGGTGGCTACATTTTCAGACGCTTCCAGCATGTCAGACGCGTATGTCATAAGCAAATGCGATAATATAACGCTTTGTCCATTATATATAAAATGCATAAGTGTAGAAGGCCACATACTGTTTGTGGCGTAGGTTACCAATGCGAAGAACACACCCATAACAAACGCATACAGAAACTGGTTAATATTCATATGCAACACTCCGAAGAACAATGCACTGACAATAACTGCCCAAAACGGATTTCGCTTTTTAAGTCCATGGAAAATAAGTCCACGACATATAAATTCTTCAACAATTGCCGGTATAATTGCCATTGCAAGCAATCTGAACCATAATGGATACTGAAAAATAACATCCATCATGTCTGCCACCTTGTTTTCAACGAATAGGCTTGAAACTCCGTTAATAAATGTCATCGTAGGCATCAATAAATATGTCAATACAATTATCTTCAAAGTGGTTCCAATAGAAACCGGTCCATACCCTATATCCTTCACTGTCTCAGGCTTCATGCACAATATATATAATAAACATGGAATTAACAATATCACATGCGGAATAAATTGTAACACGTACTGAGGAATCTCAACTCCTAATCCACCTAAAAACGATATAAAATATGAACAAAACAAATAAAACACTACAATAAATGCAAATAATGCATTTGTTTTTGTAACATTTCTCAACCCTTACTCCTTACTGCTATTTTAAACCAATAGCCTCAATCTCAATCAACACATCCTTAGGAAGTCTTGCAACCTCAACACAAGAACGTGCCGGGCAATCCTTTGTGAAGAACTCAGAATAGATTGCATTAATCTTTGCAAAATCATCCATATTCTTTATAAATACAGTTGTCTTAATAACATTTTCAGCTTCCACCCCTGATTCCTTAAGCAAAGCAACAAGATTTCCAATAGCTTGTCTTGCCTGCGCTTCGATTCCCTCCGGAATCTCACCTGTTTCCGGAACCACAGGAATAACTCCTGATGTGAACACCATTCCATTGACTTCAATAGCCTGTGAATATGGTCCAATTGCTGCTGGTGCCTTGTCTGTGCTAATAATCTTTTTCATTTTTACACTACCTCCATTTTAATTTATTATTCTAATTGACTTTTCAGTAATCTCAACCTTACCATCCTTCATAAGATGGCCTACTGCTCTCTTAAAAGCAGCCTTGCTCATATCGAAATCCCTGGCGATAATCTCTGGCGAAACCTTATCATTGTAAGGCAACACTCCATCGTACTCTTCGATTACCTTCAAAATCTTTTCACCATCATCATCAAGACGAAGGTATGCCTTTTGCGAAAGGGACATATTAATCTTGCCGTCTTCTCTTACGCTTGTAACACGGCCTGTTACTTCCATACCTACCTGAAGATTTCTTGTAACCTCTCTCCAAGGTATGATTCCGTAATATTCATTATCAATGGCAACAAAAGCACCAAGAGGCTCCGTAATCTCAATAATAATGCCCTTTACTTCATCATCCTTTTCATAATCGCCGGCAATCTTCAAATATTTGTACACCTTCATAGTTGCCGCCAATCTGTTTGTCTTATCAACATATAATGAAACAAGATACTTTTTGCCTTCTTTCACTCTTGTAGTCTGTTCCCTGTAAGGCAAAAGAATATCTCTTTCGAGCCCCCAGTCAAGAAACGCACCAATCTTTGCAACTTCTTTGACTTCAAGCACTCCAAGCTCACCAACCTCAAGCTTTGGCTTGTTGGTTGTGGCGATAAGCCTGTCCTCTGAATCCTTGTAAACAAATACTTTTATTCTGTCGCCAACCTTAGTTCCTTCCGGAACCTGCTTTATAGGCAACAGGATTTGATTTTCCTTCTTACCGGCTGTCTGCGTATCAGTCGCATCCTCAAGATACACACCAAAATCTTTGATAGTTACAACATTTAAATATTGGCTTTTTCCTAATTTAATCATCGTCTTTCCGTCCTATTCTCTACATATTATTTCTTTTTTATCTAGGAACACCATTCAATATAGGAGTTCCATCTGATGCCCACAATACCTTTCTAAGTCTTGCATGTCTACATGGATCAAATAATGGGTCACCTGTGTAACCACACTTTTCTTCGAAGCATTCCTGAGAACGTGCATGGTATACGAATACATAGTTTCCTTCTTCATCTGTTGTAAACGAATTGTGTCCCGGACCATATTCCTCATACAAATCATCTGATGTAAGAAGTGGCTTATCACTCTTTGTCCAAGATGCCTTATCAAGAAGGTCTGCATCCTCATCAGCACTAATCACACCTACACAATACTCAACACCTGTACCTGCTGCCGAGAAGCACACAAATACCTTGCCATTATGTTTAATAACTGCAGGACCTTCATTTACTGCAAATCTTACCTTTTCCCAATCATACTCCGGTCTTGTAAGCTCCATAGGCATGCTTGTAAGCTTCCATGGCTCCTTCTCATCAATAGAAGCCATATAAAGAGTAGAAATTCCAATTGGATCCTTCTGTGCCCAAATAACGTAATGCTTACCCTTACATTCAAAATATGTCATATCAAGCGAAAACCACTTAAATGAAAAGTCATCCTCAGGGAGTGGCTGTACAACGCCCATCTCAATCCACTTATCATTAATAGGGTCCTGTCCCTCACACATAAGCATATTACACTTAATTTCAAATCCAAAGTCCGGCATACAGCTTGCTGTAAACAATACATACCACTTTCCGCCTATATAATGTATCTCAGGTGCCCAAATATAAGGGAAGCACTTCTCAGAATCCTCTTCATCCCAGATAGTTATCTCTTCAGCTTCCGCAAGACCTTCCAATGTCTTAGAACGTCTCAAAACCACTCTGTCATAGCCTGCAGTATCATTTGCACCAAACATAGGATATGATGCTGTAAAATAATAATATCCGTCCGGTCCTTTCACAATATATGGGTCGGCTCTGTTTACAATAAATGGATTATTGTACTCAGAAACAGCTTTTTCTATATTACTCATATCTGCATTCTCCATTTCTATTTTTAGTTGCGTATTTCGCGCGTATAATTACTTTCATTGTACGATATCTTGAGAGTTTTTTCAAGATGTAAATGCGTTTTACTTCAATTCCTTCAATTCGCAAATTTTTTGCATTTTTTTCGGGGCGGCCTTAATATATTTTTTTGTTTTGTGATTTTTGGGACACCACAACCACACACACCGCCTCCCGCGCGGGCAAGTTCACAACGAATGTTTGAGTTTTCTTGCTTCGCCTTAAAAACTCAAACTGATGCGACATTCGTCACTCTCGGGCACACGTTTGAGTTTTCTTGCTTCGCCTCAAAAACTCAAACTGATGCGACATTCGTCGCATCATCAAAGAAAAATTTATAGGTATATTCAAAAGCTTGCGAGCAATCTTTTGAATATACCTATAAATTTTTCTTCCTTGCCCGACTCATTGTTTGCGCACAAAAAAACGAGCAAACCAAGTTGCTCGTTCATAAGCTGGCCCACAAGGATTCGAACCTTGAAAATGCTGGAGTCAGAGTCCAGTGCCTTACCATTTGGCGATGGGCCAATGTCTTAGCGACAAATGGTATTATATATGATTGTTTTAAAAAAATCAAGTACTTTTTTTATTTTTTTTAAATTCATTAATATTTTCTTTTTGCATATATATTAATATGCAGACAAGATATTCTTGATTTTTGTTTTATATTGTTTTATAATACTGAATTATGTTGATTTATGTTTCGTGTATGAAGGAGAACTTGTATGGATAGTACTAGCAATATACAAAAACTAAATACTACTCGTGGAACATTTAAGAGAGCTGATTTTTTTAAGATTCCAAATATTCTTTGTTATATACGAATACTTATGATACCTTTGTTTGTATATTTATTTTATAGGAATTGTTTTTGGCAATCTGCATTAGTTGCAGCTCTTGCATCAATTACAGATATTGTTGACGGATATATCGCAAGAAACTTCAATATGAAAACTGATTGGGGAATGTTTTTAGATCCATTGGCAGACAAATTAATGCAATTAGCAATGCTTATATGTAGTATATTTAAAGCGCCATGGATTCTTATACTGGTCGTAATATTCCTCATAAAAGAATTTACAACATTGTTCTACGGAATATTTGTATATAGAAAAGGACGTAATCTTGATGGTTCAATATGGTGCGGAAAGTTATGTACAGTAATACTTGACTTATCATTATTTTTTGTAATAGCTGCACCGGAAAAATATCTGACAACTACTTCCATAATGGGAATTATATGTATATGTACAGTATTTTTATTAATGTCATTTGGAATATATATGCAAAAATATTTCCAATTATATAAGGAAATCAAGCTTGCTCAAAATCATAAAAGATAGGGATCAACACTTTTTAGCGTTAATCCCTATCTTTTTATTCTACTCTCTTACGATTCTCAAAATAAACAAACGAATCTATGGTATCGAGAATATCCTTGAAACATTCTCTTGGCGCCT
>CAYWDL010000146.1:0-5497 GCA_964457015.1 uncultured Roseburia sp.
TTGTAACCCATTTCCTCTAACTTATCAACAATCTGCTGCTTGTGTTCAGCACCAAATGTCTCAAGTGTAATTCTAAGTTCAACCTGAGCATTTCTATTGATACTAACAAACTGGTTATGCTCAAGCTTAACAACATTACCCTGCTCGCCTGCAATAACATTTGCAACACGTACAAGCTCACCTGGCTTGTCTGGAAGAAGTACCGATACTGTAAAGATTCTTCCTCTCTGAATAAGTCCGTGCTGTAATGTAGATGACATTGTGATAATGTCCATATTACCGCCACTTAAGATAGATACAACCTTCTTATCCTTGCAGTCTAAGTGCTTCAATGCTGCAACTGTAAGTAAACCAGAGTTTTCACAAACCATCTTGTGGTTTTCAACCATATCAAGGAATACATCAATAAGCTCATCATCGCTAACTGTGATTATATCATCGATATTCTTCTGTATATAAGGAAATACGATTTCACCGCCAGTCTTAACTGCAGTACCGTCAGCTATTGTCATAGCTGTTGGTAATGTAACTATTTTGCCCTGCTCCAAGGATGCCTTCATACAAGCTGCGCCTTCTGGCTCAACACCGATAACCTTGATGTTAGGATTAAGCATCTTAGCCAATGTGCTGACACCTGCAGCAAGTCCGCCACCGCCGATTGGTACAAGAATGTAGTCTACTGTAGGAAGCTCCTTGAAGATTTCCATAGCGATTGTACCCTGACCTGTAGCAACCTCCAAATCATCAAACGGATGTACAAACGTCAATCCCTTTTCCTCTGCCAATCTATATGCTTCTGCACATGCCTCATCATATACGTTGCCGTGAAGCACTACGTTAGCTCCGTAGCTTCTTGTTCTGTTAACCTTCATTAAAGGTGTAACTGTAGGCATAACAACTGTTGCATTAACGCCGTACATCTTAGCAGCATTAGCAACGCCCTGCGCATGGTTACCAGCTGATGCTGTAACAAGACCCTTAGCTCTTTCTTCAGCTGTTAACTGGCTAATCTTGTAGTAAGCACCTCTTACCTTGTATGCGCCAGTAAACTGCATATTTTCAGGCTTCAAATATACTTTATTGCCACACTGACTGCTAAAAAAGTCACTATACACGAGATTAGTAGGCAATGTAACCTTTTTTACAATCTCCGAAGCCTCTTCAAATTTTTCTAAAGTTAATTCTGTCATCATATCGATTTACCTTCCTTAATCTTGTGCGAATAATGCATTTACAAACTGTTCTGAATTAAATTTCTCCAAATCGTCAATCTGTTCGCCTACGCAAATATATTTAACCGGTATAGAAAGCTCTGACTGTATAGCAACTGCGATACCACCCTTTGCAGTACCATCAAGCTTTGTAAGTACAATACCTGTAATGTTTGCGGCATTCATAAACTCACGTGCCTGCACCAAAGCGTTCTGTCCTGTTGTTCCATCAAGAACAATAAGTGTTTCCCTATACACATTAGGATATTCCTTTTCGAGGATTCTGTCAATCTTCTTTAGCTCTTCCATGAGATTTTTTTTGTTATGAAGACGACCTGCTGTATCGATTATGAGCACATCTGCATTTCTTGCCTTTGCTGCACCTACTGCATCATAGATAACTGCGCCAGGGTCACCGCCCTCATTGCCGGATATAATGTCAACACCTGCTCTGTTAGCCCACTCTTCAAGCTGCTTTATGGCACCGGCTCTAAATGTATCCGCTGCAGCAAGAACAACCTTCTTGCCCTGAGCTTTAAGATTACCTGCAAGCTTGCCGATGGAGGTTGTCTTACCAACACCATTTACGCCGATTACAAGAATAACGCTCTTCTGATTCTCGAATTCGTAAGCGCTCTCACCAATATCCATCTGCTCTTTAATAGTGTTTATCAGCAATTCCTTACATGCTTCCGGCTCTTTAATCTTGTTTTCCTTAACCTTTTCCTTAAGGCCTTCGATTATCTTTTCAGTTGTTGCAACACCGATGTCGCCCATTATAAGTATTTCCTCAAGCTCTTCATAGAAATCATCATCAATGCTTGAAAAGCCCTTAAATATACTGTCAATTCCTGATACGATATTACTTCTTGTCTTTGAAAGACCACTAATTAACTTGGCAAAAAAGCCTTTCTTTTCCTCTGACATATATAGCCTCCAATCTACTATCAATAGTCTCTTACGAAAGGATTATGAAAAATTCTCCTCATCAATAAGATTTACGGATACAAGAGTTGATACACCCTTCTCCTGCATTGTAATACCATAGAGTCTGTCTGAGGCGTTCATCGTACCTCTTCTATGTGTGATTACAATAAACTGTGTATGGTCTGTAAGCTTATGCAAATATTCTGCAAATCTTACAACGTTTGAGTCATCAAGGGCCGCTTCAATCTCATCAAGGAGACAGAATGGTGATGGCTTAAGATTCTGAATAGCAAATAACAGCGCAATAGCTGTCAATGCCTTCTCACCACCTGATAACTGCATCATATTCTGTAATTTCTTTCCTGGTGGCTGCGAAATAATGTTTATTCCTGCTTCAAGGATATCTTCATCATCATTTAATTCGATTGTACCCTGTCCGCCGCCAAATAATTCCTTAAATACCTTATCAAATTCAACTCTGATTTCTGCAAACTTTTCACTAAACTGCTTCTTCATACCGGCATCAAGCTCTTCGATAATCTTAAGCAATGATTGCTCTGCTGTAACCAAATCATCATGCTGTGTCTTTAAGAATTCATATCTTTCCGATACTTCCTTGTATTCCTCAATAGCATTTACATTTACAGAGCCTAAATTCTTTATCTGTGACTTTAAGCTACTGATATTCTTTTTAAGAGATGATACACTGCCAAGCTCTTCGTTCTTAAGCTCAAGAGCTGTACCATATGTAAGCTCGTATTCCTCCCACATATAGTTAACAAACTTCTCGTTAGCCTCTTCAAGCTTTTCCTTCTGATTTGCCAATCTGTATATTTCTTTATCAAGATTAGCAATAAGGTCTGTGATTTCCTCACGCTTGCTGAAGAATTCCTTATGCTCCTTACTCTGATTTTCCTTATCAGCTGCAAGCTTCTCTATTTCAGCCTTAAGCTTGTCTGCTTCTGCAACAGCCAATTCGATAGTCTTGTTAATACTTTCAATATTAGCATACTTTTCATCAGCCTGGGCAGCTGTACGCTGACGGTTCTCATTAATTTCAACCATCTCATCCTTAAGCTTAGCAATTTCATTATCAATTCTTTCAATATTGTCCTTGATAAATACCTTCTTCTGATTCAAGTTAGAAAGATTAATACGAAGCTCCTCGTTATCCTTCATCTGTGCCGATTCGCGCTCACGAGCCTCTTCAATCATTGCATTTAATGCTCTGATTTCATTCTCAATCTCCGCATTTCTGCCCTCAAATGTATCGATCTCAGCCTTCAATTCCTCATAATTAGCATTAATATCAACAATCTGTGTGGATATTTCTTTGTTCTCTCTATTAAAGTCATCAAAAATGTTTGAAAGCTCATTCTTCTTTTCATCAGCTTTGTTAAGATTCATCTTAACTGTATTCTGAATAAGGAACTGTTCGTTAAGCTCAAGCTTAACCTGTTCAAGCTCTTCATTTAAAGACTTCTTATTCTCAGCATTGACTGCAATCTGTCTATCTGTGCTTGAAAGCTTCTCTTTAAGCTCCTCTAATGTCTTCTCAAGCTCCTGAATCTCTCTTCTTCTACCAAGAAGATTACTGTTATTCTTGAATGCACCACCGGACATTGAACCGCCGGCATTCAAAAGCTCACCTTCCAGAGTAACAATTCTAAGTGTATAATTGTACTTTCTTGCAAGGCTAAGTGCATTATCAATTGTGTCCGCTACAACTATTCTACCAAGAAGGAACTTACTGATATTCTCGTACTCCTTCTTAATTGTAACAAGGTCACTGGCAAGACCAATTACACCTTTTTCTTCAAATACTCTCTCATTTGTAAAGCCTGTTTTATTGGCAATACTGCTAAGAGGAAGGAATGTTGCTCTACCAAACTTACCCTGCTTTAAGTATTCAATAGCTTCCTTTGCTGTAATTTCGTTATCTGTAACAACATTCTGAATATTACCGCCAAGTGCCGTCTCAATGGCAACCTCGTACTTTTTATCAACCTTGATAATATCAGCGACAACACCGATAATGCCCTTCTTAGATTCCTTAAGCTCCATTATCTTCTTGATACTATTGCCGTAGCCCTCGTATCTTTCAGTAATATTCTTTAATGTTTCCAGCTGAGATGCTGCCTGATTATACTGTCTGTCATAAGCATTTTTATTCTTAAACAACTCATCAGTACTGCTCTTTATGGCAGCAAGCTTATCCTCAAGTTCTGTCTGAATGGCCGAAATCTCGATAATCTTATCATTTACAACTTTCATTTCCTCAGATAATTCTTCGATAATCTTATCCTGTTCAATGGCATCACTCTTAGACTTAACAAGCTTTTGATTCAACTCAGCCTTTCTTAAGTTAATTTGTTCAAGCATTGTGTCATATCTTTGAATTTTTGCAGCAACACCTGATTTTTCATTCAAAAGATTGATAATTGCATTCTTTTTATCTTCAACATTTTCAGATAATTCTTCTATTTCCTTTGTAATAACCGCAACCTTGCAATCTGCTTCATTTTTGATGCTTTCAGCATTCTGTGACATAGCCTTAACATCATCTTTTTCCTTAAGATAGCCCTGTTTTTCGGTTTCCCTGCTATTTACCTCTTCTACAATAGCATCAATACGGTTCTTATAATGTGCATCATTAATATTATCCGAGTTGATCTGCTCGTTTAATACCTTAATCTCACCCTCAAGCTTTTCCTTAGTTAAATTCACTTCATTTAACTTGTTTTTCATTTCCTCAAGGTTACTGTCAAGCTCTTCAATATAATTATCAAGCTCATCATATTTATTCTTAATCTCTTCTAACGCTTCGTTACTTTCTTCAAAGTTATTTGTTGCAATTGCATACTTTTCATCAATCTCATCCAACTGTTTTCTTATATCACTTATCTCCAATAAGAAAAGATTAATATCATAGGTTTTAAGCTCGTCCTTAAGCTTTAAATACTGTTTAGCTGTTTCGGATTGTCTCGACAAAGGACCAACCTGCTTTTCAAGCTCGCTTAAAATATCAGCAACACGAGTAAGGTTCTGTCTCTGATTTTCAAGCTTCTTAATAGACTCGTTCTTTCTTCTTTTAAACTTTACAATACCGGCCGCCTCATCAAAAAGCTCTCTTTTTTCCTCCGGCTTACCGCTAAGAATCTTATCAATCTGACCCTGTCCGATAATAGAATAACCTTCCTTACCTATACCAGTATCATAGAAAAGCTCCTGAACGTCCTTCAAACGACAAACAGCACCATTGATAAGATATTCACTTTCGCCTGAACGATATAGACGTCTGGCAACAGTAACCTCATCAAAATCTACAGCTAACTGTTTATCTGAATTATCAAGAGTGA
>CAYWDL010000147.1:0-5492 GCA_964457015.1 uncultured Roseburia sp.
TACCAGCGAGATAGGGATATTATATCTTAATAAGTTTAATCATAAGGTATTAAACAAAATGTTTATGGAAAGTGGTCTGGAATTTCATGAGCTTATGAAGTGCCATATATATGTGTATATGAGCAAAAATCATCCGCTGGCCTCACAGAAGGAAATAGAGCTTAGCCAGTTGTCGGAATACCCTTGTCTGTCATTTGACCAGGGAGATTACAATTCATTTTATTTTGCGGAAGAGGTGCTAAGTACATATGAGTACAAGCGTCTGATTAAGGTTAGCGACAGGGCCACAATTCTTAATTTGATGATTGGATTAAATGGTTATACATTGTGCTCGGGAATAATATGTGAGGATTTAAATGGCGCAGATTACTGTGCGGTCAAGCTTAAATCAGATGAGCTTATGACTATAGGCTACCTTATGAAAAAAGGAGCTATTATAAGCCCTTTGGGACAAAAATACATTGAAGAAATATTAAAATACAAGGACAAAGCAATGGAGTAAAGAAACGGATAAGAAGTGAAAATCTTGTGCGTATAAATGGACATTGATTTGTCCTTTTGCTAGAATGAGGGATAAATAAAAATTAATGGAGGGTTAATTTGGATATGACAAATAAGGGAATAAAAAGGCATCTTTCCTCCACGCAGATTATTATGCTTGGATTTGCCATAGTGATATTGTTTGGCTCATTGGTACTGATGTTGCCTATATCTACAAGAAGTGGTCAGGTCGCCAGCTTCAGGGATACATTATTCACAGCCACGTCGGCTACCTGTGTAACCGGACTGATAGTTGAAGACACAGCTACATATTGGTCTGAATTCGGGCAGCTTGTGATTATATTGCTTATTCAAATAGGCGGTATGGGGATTGTAACAATTGCGGTTGCTCTTGCAATGGCATCGGGGAAAAAGATTGGACTAATGCAGGTAAGTACCATGCAGGATGCTGTGTCAGCTCATAATATAGGAAGTATTGCCGGTCTTACAAAGGTAATTGTAAAAGGAACATTTTTAATTGAATTGATTGGTGCCGGGCTTATGGCACCAACCTTCTGTAGCAGGTATGGACTGGGAAAGGGGTTGTGGTATGCGGTGTTTCAGTCCATATCCGCATTCTGCAATGCAGGCTTTGACCTGATGGGAGTGGAAGAAAGATTTTCATCATTGACCATGTACTCGGATAATATCATTATTAATGTTACTATAATGCTATTAATTGTAATAGGTGGTATAGGCTTTATGACATGGGAGGATATAGCTGTTCATAAGCTTGAATTACGAAAATATAGGATGCAGAGCAAGGTGGTACTCACGGTGAGTTTTGTGATTATACTAGTTCCGGCCATAATATTTTATTTTCTTGAATTTAAGGATTTTCAAGGAGTATCGGAAAAAGAAAAAATATTAATGTCATTTTTTCAGTCTGTAACACCTCGTACAGCCGGGTTTAATACAGTGGATTTTGGACTTTTGAGTGAAGCGGGGATAGTGATTATCATTGTATTAATGCTGATAGGTGGCTCGTCGGGCTCGACGGCAGGTGGTATGAAGACAAATACCGTGGCGGTACTATTATCCGCTGCCAGAGCAGCATTTTGCAGGAAAGAGGATGCACATCTTTTTAAAAGAAGAATACCAGCAGATATTATAAAAAATGGGGCTACAATTATGGTGATGTATTTGATTTTATCATTTGGCGCGGCAATTATTATTAGCTATATAGAGGATTTACCGGTACTCACATGCGCTTTTGAAACAGTATCGGCGATGGCAACAGTGGGGCTTACAATGGGTGTCACACCTGATTTGAGCCTTGCTTCACACATGATACTGATAGCACTGATGTTTTGCGGAAGAGTAGGCGGTATGACCCTTGCGTTTGCAACACTTACAGTTAATAGACACAATGTGTCAAAGCTGCCGCAGGAAAGAATAACAGTTGGGTAAATTTTAAGGTGTCAAGGCGTGTTCGAATGAGCACCTGATGACTAAAGGGGAGAATAAATGAAATCAATATTATTAATAGGTCTTGGAAGATTTGGAAGGAACATTGCAAAAAAGCTTAATGAATTAAATCATGAGGTAATGGCTGTTGATAAAAATGAAAAGAGAGTTGATGCTGTGTTGGATTATGTGACAAATTCACAGATTGGAGACAGTACAAATGCATTCTTTTTAGAATCCTTAGGTGTGAAAAATTATGATGTGTGTATAGTGGCTATTGGAGATGATTTTCAAAGCTCTCTTGAAACAACTTCATTACTTAAGGAGCTGGGAGCTAAGATGGTTGTGTCAAGAGCAGCAAGAGATGTACAGGCAAAATTTTTGCTAAGGAATGGAGCTGATGAGATTCTGTTTCCGGAAAAGCAGCTGGCTAAGTGGGCAGCCATAAGATATAGCTCTGATCATATATTTAATTATATAGAGCTTGCCGGGGACTATGCAATATTTGAAGTGCAGGTGCCGGACAGCTGGACAGGAAAGAATGTGCTGGAGCTGGATATAAGAAGAAAATATAACATCAACATTCTGGCGGTGAAGGTGGAAGGTCAGCTGAATCCATATATTACGCCGAAAACGTTGCTGACAAAGAATGACACGTTGCTGGTGTTGGGACACCACAAGGACATACAGAAGTGTTTTCATATATAAAATGAAATTTAGTGAAAAAGGTAGTAGAATATAAACATATGAGAAATAGTAGTTGCACATTGTGCCCAAGAGAATGTAAAGTGAATAGAAGTGAAGGAGAGAAGGGCTTTTGCGGTTGTGATGACAGATTGTATGTTGCAAGAGCCGCTCTTCATATGTGGGAAGAACCCTGTATTTCGGGAAAAAATGGCTCGGGTACAGTGTTCTTTTCCGGTTGTCCGTTAAAATGTGTATTTTGCCAGAATGGCAATATTGCAGACGCGTCTGTGGGAAAGGAGATAACCATAGAACGTTTGGCAGAGATATTTATGGAATTGCAGGAAAAGGGTGCAAATAATATAAATCTTGTTACACCAACACATTATGTGCTGCATATTGTGGAGGCATTAAGGCAGGCAAAGAAAAATGGATTGACTATTCCTGTTGTGTATAATACAGGCGGTTATGAAAAGGTGGAAACAATAAGACTTCTCCAAGGTCTGGTGGATATATATCTTCCTGATATGAAATATTATTCGAACCAGCTTGCCATTAAATACAGTAGGGCAAAGGATTATTTTGAAACCGCGGGTGCGGCATTGCGGGAAATGTATAGGCAGGTGGGAAAACCACAGTTTGATGATGTTACAGGAATGATGAAGAAAGGGATTATAGTAAGACATTTGGTTCTTCCGGGAAATAGAGATGATTCAAAAAGGGTTATAGAGTATTTATTTGAAAAATATGGACATAATATTTATATGAGTATTATGAGCCAATATACGCCTATGGAGAGCCTTAAGCTGTCAGGAAAATTTCCGGAGCTTAATGAAAAGCTTGATTTTGAAGAATATGATGAAATAGTTGATTATGCTATTGAGCTTGGTGTGGAAAACGCATTTATACAGGAGGATGATGTGGCAACGGAGAGTTTTATTCCTGAATTCAATTGCGAAGGTGTGTAGATGGTGGTATAATTGGTATAGTGCGATACATTATGCATTAGGAGAGAAATTATGAAAGTATTAATAACAAGTGATTGGAATTTTTCGGTAGTAAATGGCGTTGTAACATCTGTAAAAAATCTTAGGGATGAATTATTAAAAATGGGTCATGAGGTTAGAATTGTAACTTTATCGTCTTCATTTAAGACATATAAAAGAGATGATGTATATTATATTGGTTCAGTTAGTGCCAATAAGGTATATCCTGAAGCAAGACTTCGCGCAAAGAGAATGAAAAAGATTTTGAGACATATTGAGGAGTGGGGGCCTGATGTGGTTCATTCTCAGTGTGAGTTTAGTACATTTGCGTTTGCAAAGGACGTTGCAGAAGAACTTGATATTCCGTTGATACATACCTATCATACGGTATATGAAGATTATATTCATTATCTTGGTCCTTCCAGAGTTATAGGAAAGGCAGTAGTAAAAAACCTTTCAAGAAATGTTGCAAGGAACTGTGACGCAATGATTGTACCAACAGAAAAGGTTAAACATTTGCTTGAAGGATATAAGATTAAGACACCTATGAGTGTTATACCGACAGGAATTGTTTTGGACAGATTTCAAGAGGATGGCTTGACTGAAGAAGGAAAAAAACTTAGAGAAAGTCTTGGATATAGTGAGAATGAAACAGTACTTGCAGCTATAGGTCGTCTTGCAAAGGAGAAGAATACCATTGAGGTAATGAGAATGATATCGCCCCTGGATAATGATGCTGTTAAGCTTATGATAGTTGGAGATGGACCTTACAGGGAGAGGCTGGAGGAAAAGGCGAAGAAATATCCGAATAATAATAGATTTAATTTTGTGGGAATGGTAGCACCTAATGAGGTCCCTAAGTACTATAGAGTTGGTGATATATTTGTATGCGCATCAACAAGTGAAACTCAAGGTTTAACATATGTTGAGGCGTTGGCATCAGGATTACCTATATTGTGTAAGAAGGACGAATGTCTTGATGAATTGATTGTGGAAGGCTATAACGGATGGCAGTATGATACCAAGGAAGATTTCATAGATAGACTGAATGAATATATGGCATTGAGTGTTGATGAAAAAAAGAAGCTGTCCGATAATGCATTTGAAAGTTCGGAAAGATATTCTGCAAGACGCTTTGCAAGTGATGTTGTAGCCTTGTATGAGAAATGCATATGTGAGAAACGTTTAGAAGATAGTAAGCTTAAAAAGTTAGTATAATACTATAAATTAATCACATAAGGAGGAATACATGTTGTAAAAAAAATGACTGTCGAAGAAGGAGCCGTTGTAAATGCAACAGCAGGCTATGGTACAAGCTATAGCCAAGGTATCATAGTGGAAAAAGAATTAACATCATCAGGAAATATAATTGCCAGTGCTGGAAAAGCTGAATATAGGTCAGGAGGAATTTGTGTTGGTATATTTGATATAAATGGAGGCAAGGTTGTGGCTACGGCAGATGAGAGTGATAGAAGTTGTGGCATTGAGGGAGATGATATCACTATAACTGATGCATATATAGAGGCACAAGGTAATAGTCAGGATATTGATGCATATAATAGCATGGATGTTGATAGTAGTGTTATAGTTTCAAGAGGACAAAAAACAGTGACTGTATATGGTGATGTCGTATTGACAGAGGATTTGGTACTTGAGGGTGCATACAGTTTTGTGTTTGATGAAGGTGCCACGTTGTCATTAGGTGACAATACTATAGTGCTTATAGGAGGTCAGGTGCTTAGTGATGAAACCCTTGAAGGTATCATAGACCAGGCTGCCATAGTTGAATATGTGTCTGAGGATGGTGCAAGTACAGATGAAATGATGGTAGTTGTTTACTATGGAGATATGGATGCAGCACTTGAAACTGCTAAG
>CAYWDL010000148.1:0-5472 GCA_964457015.1 uncultured Roseburia sp.
CTGCCATAATATTCCTCCTATTCTGAAGACGACTATCGTCGCTAATATTTTCATTTACATAGTGATTATAGTACATAAAACTTTAATTTTCAATAACTATATATCTCTTATTCATATCAAGTTTTTCCAATGCATCATCATAATCCATTGTAAATACTTCCCTTGTCCAAAGGTTTGTAAACTCAACCTGTTTGATAAGGGTCTTATAACCGCTATGGCCACTTATGGCAATCATTCCCATATCCTCAAAATACGTAACTATCGCCTTATTCTTAGATGTGAAATAGAAAATAGTTTCACTGCTTGCGCCTGTGATTTCCATAGTTTCAAGGCTTTCATCTGCAAGCACATCATTAAGAGTGCCGTAACCCTTTTCCATCAGTACATCAATTCCTCCAATGGATGTTCCGTCCGTCTTACTCATTCTCGCAAATACATAATCGCCCCTTCCATTGACAACCACGCCATAGTGCTCCTGAGCAAGAGCCACAGCCTTTGACACATCCTCCGTGCAAAGATACAATCCACCGTAAGCATACAAATAATAATTGTTATCCACATAATCTGTTGCATTCTGCACAGTCAGACTGTTAGCATTGGTATAAACAATCTCGGTCGGTGTAATGGCTTCAAGCTCATTTTGAGAGGTTGTGGAGAATGCCTTAACTATCACCAGCTCCTTCCTCTTCAAATCCGTTGCGATAACAGACTTTTCGGATAAATCCACCTTTTCAGCTATTTTATTAATAAACTGGTCATCTGAGGTTTCCACCAAAGCACCGTTTTCACCCTTAATCATTCTGTTTATGCTGATAACATTATCCTTGATTGTAACACCGCTGATATATATACCGTCCTTTCGGTACTCCTCTTCGGTCTCAGTTTCACTAATCTTAACATTTATCTTATACATCGGGAATAACACTGATTCATTGGAATATGCTTCAACATCACTTTGCAATGCAGTTCCGTACACAAGGTCATGGCCCACAAAGCCAAACACCTTCAGATATTCGCCATCTGCGGCCTCAATCACATAATCCTTATTATTCTCAATGTCGATAACTCTTATACTGTCAGCCTTATAAAGACTTGCATTCTGATGCCATGCCACCATTGTGTTATCATCGCTGATAATAAAGTTACCCTCTCGCAGGTCTGTAACCACCTGAACATATTCATTACTGTCAAATGTTATTGTAAAAATGCTGTCCTCAAGCATGAGATACAACAGATTGTCCGAGGTAATGTATGCAAACTTACCAATATTCTCCCTAAGCACATAATAAGAATTCTTAGATGGCACAAACACAAGCTCCGTGGTCTTATTGTCCTCCATAGTGTACTTATAAAGAGCTATTCCTACCTTGCCTTCATGGGCACCTCTGTTCATATATCCGTAAACTAGGAATAACACGTCCCCTTCCTTGCTTGTGGATACTATCTCAATATCGCTGTTGTCAAACTTATTTCTAACATCATCGGTTATACCCGAATCAAGAGAGAATATATTAACCATCCTATTCTCATTAATATCCATGCACCAGAGATTTCTCTCCTTAACAAATGAAATATATGAGCCCGTCGGACTTTCACTCATTTCCACATCAAGGTCGCTGTCAATTCCAAGATTGATACGTGTATCCGTCACCACAGAGTTGTTGCATTCAAACAGCTGCTCCATAGTTCTCTCATATACATACACATACATCATTGTATTACCCTGACGCACCCTGAAGTACTCCGTAACATTGTAATACTGGTCAAGACCGTATTCATTGGTAATCTGAACAAGATATTTAAGCTCAATACAGCTGATATCACCCAGTATCTCCTTGACCTGAACCTGCTTTTCAGACATAAGCACAGGCTTCAAATCCCCCCAGGTTAAGCTGGCTGTATCGGAACCATTATTAACAACGCCGAAATTAGTATCATCATTTACACCATATCTCTCCAGTGAAGGCTTGTACTCCTCAAAGGTCTCTTTATTAAATGTACTATTACTAAACTTCTTCACATAATCAATATAAGCTTCAATGGTCGGCTTGGATTCCTTAAGAATCCTCGTGTAATAATTAACCATTTCATGACTTTCAGTAACAAGGGTAATTTTGAGCATATACTCCGTATCTTCTTCAAGCATATTGCTCAGCTTGAATTCCACCTGAACCTGGTCATCCTGAACCTCAAAATAATTGACCGTATAATTTTCAATAAGGCGCTGGCCATCAATGCTACGTATCTCATAGGATATGTTTACTATGCTGTTTCCATATCTGTCAATCACTACATTAACCGTGTTACCACTTGTAATGGGAGTAATATTGTCTCGCATATATGACTCCTCCATCTCCATAGTATAGCCACATAGTGTATTGATTTTAAGGTCCTCAAATCGTACGGAAACCACCGGAAGCGTGCCGCCCTCAACGATATCCTCAGCCTCAACGCCCTCATTATACACATTGTACATATGCAATCCAATAATACCTATAAATATAAACACAGATATTAATATTTTCAAAAAATGCTTATTCATTGTCAAAAAGCTCCTTTATCTTTGGAGATACATTTAAAGCCTCAATCAGAGAATTCAAAGCTTCGCTCTGCTTCTTCTGCTTGGCCACCTTGGCTACATTCTGCAAATTGCCGTCCCTTTTCACAGCCCTTATCAAAATGTTCTTCGGAGTATGCTCCATATCAATAAATTCAAGAATCTGGGTGTCGTATCCATTTTCCTCCAAAACCTCTGCCCTGATACCATCTGTCAATAGTGCCGAAATTCTTTCCTTTAAAATGCCGTACTTCAACACCGGATTTAACAAATCATTTTTAATCTGCTTGTTCACCTCATGCTGACAGCAAGGTACTGACAGGATAACCTTTGCATCCCATTTCACAGCCTTAAATATAGCATAATCCGTGGCTGTGTCGCAAGCATGTAATGTCACAACCATATCAACCTTTGATTCCTTATCATAATCAGCGATATCTCCATTAAGAAACTTAAGGTTATCATATGACAGCTTTTTAGCCAAAGCATTACATGTTCTTATAACATCCTCCTTCAAATCAAGACCTGTGATTGCCACATCAATATTTTTCACCTTTTTCAAATAATAATACATTGCAAAGGTAAGATATGATTTGCCACAGCCGAAATCGAGAATTCTAATCTGTCTATCCTTATCAAGCTTTGGAATAATATCCTCAATAAATTCAAGGAATCTGTTAATCTGCCTGAACTTGTCATATTTATTCTTGTGAACAAGCCCATCCTTGTTCATAACACCCAGCTCTACAAGAAAATCTGCCGGTATACCCTCTTCGATAAGATACACCTTTTTTCGATTATGGGCAAGTGGCTCCTTCTCTTTCTTTTCATGCTTTTTGTACTTCACAGTCACCTGCCCTTTTTTACTTACAAGTACATTGGCATCCTCATCCTCACCAACAAACTGTCCCTGAGAAAAATTCTCCATGAATTCATCTAAAATAAGCTCCCTCACTTCATCAAGACCAAGATTCTTATGCAAAACCTTAGTCCCAACAAAGCTCGATACCTGATAAAGAACCTCCTCCTTTATCTTTACAGGTCTAAGCTTTATCTTATCCACCTCATATGCCTTATTCCTTTTATTACTTATGACAGCTGACACCAGCTTTTCATTTACAATTCTATCTAATGCTTCTCCAAGCTTTTCTTCCATGGTCCATCTCCTATATTAGCAAAAACCTCGCCTTGCTATTCTTCGCCTACTCCTTCTGCGCATCATTTCATTGATTAACAATGCACACATAATATCCTTAAGCCAGTCATCACCCGGCAGGCTTCTCTCCGTCTGATTGACTGCCGTCTCCTCTATAAGCTTTGTCTTGGCCACCTCAAAAATACTGTTTTCCAATATACGCAGCCTCTCCTTATCCGGAAATTCATCAAACATTACACTTCCGTCGTATTCCAGCTTATCACATTCCTCATCAATTATACTCTGCAACCTTAGGAAACTTGCCGGATATAACTCCTTCAAATAAAGAATGTCTCCCACTTCATCCTCGTAGTTCTCCATCAACTCATATGTAGAATTTTCATCATAAAAATTCATGCTCTGCCTCCTAACCGGTTAATGTTAGTATATGCAGAGCATGACATTTTTGCAACAGCTATTTTTTATTCATCGTGATCCATACCATCAAATTCATCGTCATCAGAAATCATAAATTCTCTTGCAGAAACACGATTCTTCTTCCTTGCAGCTTCAATATAATCAGATAACATATTCTTTACAGTCTCAGGATTCTTAATATTCTTAATATAAATAACAGGTGTTGTCTTATCTGAAGAATTAAGTGTAATTGTACCTAAGTTGAATATTCTCTGTGTAAGCGGTCTGCTTAGGGTAATGTCCATTATTCTGTACAGCCTTACTTCCTCTTCATGAATATTAAAAAAACCTGTTTTGATAATAAGCTTATCACCGTTGAACATATATCTTGTAAATGACCAAGGGAAACCTAAAAATGTTCTCTTTCTGTCATACCAATCGTATTTTACTCCGTTAATCTCCATAATCATCCTCTTTTCTGCGAATTAGAGCATTGCGTTAATCATCGCAAGAACCTCTTCTCCAAGCTTAGCTGACTTATCTGCTGCATCCTCAAGAGATGTACCCTTAACACCATAGTAGAACTTAACCTTTGGCTCTGTGCCTGAAGGTCTTACACATACCCACGCATCATCGTTCAAATCATAGTAAAGAACATTTGATGATGGCAAGCCTGTAGGCTTAACCTCACCTGTAGCCATATCCTTAACTGTGTCAGCCTTGTAATCTCTTGCAGACAATACCTTATATTCGCCGATTTCTGTAGGAGTGTCTTCCCTTAAAGTATTTAAAATCTCCTGAATCTTCGCAAGACCTTCAATACCCTTTAATGTAATAGACTTAACATCATCCTTATAGTAGCCGTACTTTTCATACATATCAATCATTGCATCCCACAATGTCTTACCTAATGTCTTATAGTAAGCGGTCGCCTCACAGAGAGCCATTGTAGCAACGATGGCATCCTTATCTCTTGCATATGTTCCAATAAGACAGCCATAGCTTTCCTCAAAACCAAAGAGATATGTTCCCTTACCTGTTGTCTCAAACTCTAACATCTTCTGACCGATGAATTTGAAGCCTGTTAACACTTCAATCAAATCAATTCCATAAGCCTTTGCAATAGCATCTGCCATATTAGAAGAAACTATAGACTTAACCAACGCACCATCTGCAGGCAACGCACCGCAAAGCTCCTTCATCTGGCTGATTTCATACTCTGCAAGTAAACAACCTGACATATTACCTGTTAAGCTGTAATATTCACCGGACTTTGTATCCTTAACATACACACCAAGTCTGTCTGCATCAGGGTCTGTTGCAAGAACGATGTCAGCATCAATTTCCTTTGCAAGCTTAAGGC
>CAYWDL010000149.1:0-5436 GCA_964457015.1 uncultured Roseburia sp.
CTGCACTCTTTGCAAGTGGAGATGTCTCACTTGTAACAGCAATCATATGCTTAGCTGGGTCCAAGCCCTCCTTCTTTAACGCATCCTTTACAAAGGACTCATTTGTCAATGTTTCAAGCGTTGTGCCTGACTTTGAAACAAGAACAAAGATCGAATGTGCTGTATCGATAGTATTCAAAACGCCTGCTGCATCATCAGGGTCAACATTGCTGATGAATTTAGCTTCCATCTTAAATGTATCATTTACCTTAGCCCAGTTTTCCAATGCCAAATACATTGCGCGTGGTCCCAAATCACTACCGCCGATACCAATCTGTACAACTGTTGTGAACTTTTCGCCTGCTGCATTTGTAATCTCACCTGAATGTACCTTTTTCGCAAACTCGGCAATCTTATTCTGCTGTGCTACATAGAATTCTCTCTTATCGCCACCATCAGCCACAACAGCGTCGCCCATCTGGCCACGTGTCATATGATGCAGTACCATTCTCTTTTCACCGGTATTAATAACCTCTCCATTATAGAGAGCTTCAAACTTTTCTACAAGCTGTGTCTCCTCTGCCAATTTAGCAAGAAGCTCCAAAACTTTATCGTCAACCTGCTTTGATGCATAATTAAATGCAAGACCTGCTGCCATAGGCACGCTATACTTTTTCACACGTTCCGCACCATTTTCTCCTGCCATAACCTCCGCAAGATTAACAGCAGAAACCTCTGAAAGTTCATTAAATGAATTGATTGTATCCAAATTATTCCAATTAATCATTTCCAATGCCTCCTTATACAATTCTCATTCTTATAGTATAATCCGTCCGCTTAGTTTCGTCAATGATTTCAAAACTTAAAGTTCAATTCGCATAGTAGTTATTTATAGGGAGTATGGTCCGGCGGTATATGAAAGAAAATATACTGACAGTACCGTAAAATTCAATGAAAGTGTAAAGAATCCGGCACATAGAAGATAAATTGTTGCGTAGGTACTCAAAAAAAGGAAAAAGAGTACCTGACATATTAAAAGTTTGCTATATGCCGAAAAAGTTTGAATAAGCAAGAATATTTCGGTATAGCAATAAAATTTCTCTACATATACCGCCAGGGTCTATGCAAGATAAGTACTTCATAATAATCCTTAAAACTTCACATCACGCCTGCAAAAATTCTCGCAAAACCTCCTCAATAATTGCATTATCTTCCTTACAAAGTCCATCTATCGCCGCGCCGCGCTGCAACATCACCATACTGTTTTGCTTAATCTTCTTATTAACTGCAATTTCCTCCACCGACATGCTCTGCGCCCCATCTTCCTCTACCGGCTTCTTCTCTAGTCCTTCGCTGTCCATCATATTCTCCTGCCCTTCACTTGCCATCAAGCTCTCCTTCACCTGCACACGATGCTCCTTTGCAGTCATTCGGATATTCATATTGTTCACCAGGTAATCTGCAATATTGTTAATAACGATTCTTTCTTTTTTGTCGCCATCAACCAAAAGGCCCACGGCAAGATAAATAAATATAGCTACAAGCAGCACTTCTACGCTAAAATACTTCTTTTCATAATTCAACGCAATTCCTGCAAGCATCAGTATAAGACTGAGCATGTCCATCACATTGACTGCTTTTATGATTTTAGAATACTGGTAAATATAGCGAGATACAAACTTTCCCACGTCTTGAATAGGCAGTTCCAGCTTAATCTGGTTGGTGTACCTTAGCTTAATCTGCTTGATAAGCTCCGAGCTACAGTCCGCTATACAAAAAGAATCCTCCACCAGCTTATTATATAGAAAAATCATTATTATTTTGGCAAAACAGCCTGCAAAAATCAGCGCCGCCACCACAATCATATTCACATCCATTATGTATACACTCCCTCAAATAAATTAATACGCCGAAGCCCCTCGACATTCCCTATAAACCTTAGCATATCCTCCATACCATACAATTTCAACAAAAATCCTTCCAAAAATTTCGACACAAATCCAATTCCAGCATAAAATATTCACTTTACGAATTGAAGCGACAAAAAACTTAAGTAGATTTCATTAAAACGATATGATATAATCCTTGTGTATTATTGATTATAAAGGTATGGAGGACATTCAAAATGAGATATATGACAAGAGGTGTCTGTTCAATGGCAATTGACTTTGAACTTGAAGACGGAATTATCACGGAGTGTAAATTCTTAGGCGGTTGCAATGGCAATACACAGGGCGTTGCAAGCCTTGTTAAGGGAATGAAAGCAACTGATGCAATTGAGAAACTAGAGGGCATTGACTGTAATGGTCGTGGAACATCCTGTCCAGACCAGCTTGCAAAGGCATTAAAGCAGGCGTTGGAACAAGGCTAGAATGAAAATCAGAAACGAGGATTAGAAACGAGGATTAATATGGAAAAAATAACAAGCTTTACTATTGACCATTTGAAATTATTACCTGGTGTTTACGTTTCAAGAAAGGACAATTTTAACGGCAGTGTCATCACGACCTTCGACCTTAGAATGACCCGCCCAAACTTTGAACCTGTCATGAACACGGCAGACATTCATGCAATCGAGCATCTCGGTGCAACATTTCTTCGAAACCACAAGGAATACGGCGACAAGATTGCCTACTTTGGCCCAATGGGCTGTCGCACAGGCTTCTATCTGCTTTTAGGTGGCGACTACACATCCAAGGATATCGTACCGCTTATGATTGAAATGTACCAATTCATCCGCGACTACGAGGGCGAAGTACCTGGTGCATGTGCCAAGGATTGCGGCAATTATCTGGATATCAGCCTTCCAATGGCAAAATATCTTGCTAAAAAGTATTTAGATGAAGTATTATACAATATCACAGAAGAAAGGTTGGTTTACCCATGTTAGGAATTATCGGTGCAATGGACGTTGAAGTTGCAAAGCTTAAGGAAAGCTTAGAAAACGTTCAGGTAACAACAAAAGCAAATATGGATTTTTATAAGGGAGAATTCCAGGGCAAGGAGGTTGTCATCGTACGTTCAGGTATCGGCAAGGTAAATGCCGGAATCTGTGCCCAAATTTTGATAGACATTTTCGGTGTTACAGCCATTATCAATACAGGCATTGCCGGTTCGTTAAAAAACGAAATCAACATTGGCGATATTGTTATTTCAACTGACGCTCTCCAACATGATGTTGACGCAACAAACTTTGGCTACCAATTAGGCTTCATCCCGCAGATGAAGGTTATGTCATTTCAGGCCGATGCTTGTCTTTCGGCTCTTGCCAAGGAATGCTGCAGCGAAGTATTGCCTGAGATAGGCGTGTTTGAAGGAAGAGTTGTCAGTGGCGACCAGTTTATTGCCGACAAGACTAAGAAGGACTTTATTTCAAATACCTTCCACGGCTTCTGCACAGAGATGGAAGGCGCCGCAATTGCTCAGGCTGCTTACCTTAATGAGATTCCATTCGTCATAATCAGAGCCATTTCAGACAAGGCTGATGACAGTGCAAGCATGGATTACCCAACATTTGAGGCGATGGCTGTGAACAATTCGGTAAAATTATTGTCTCAGATTATCAGAAAGGCGAATTACTAATGAACACTAATCAGTACAAGGTTCTGGCACTTGACATCGACGGAACCCTTACCAATTCAAAAAAAGAGATTACACCTGCCGTATTGAACGCTGTACGCAGATTGCAAAATGCTGATATTCCTGTTCTTCTTGTTTCCGGAAGACCCGAAAAGGGCATTGAGCATGTTGCTAAAGAACTGGGCTTTTATGAATACGGCGGATACGTTTTCGCATATAATGGTGGAAAGATTGTCAATAAAAAGACCGGCGAGGTTGTGTTAAATCAAACCCTTCCAAAGGATATGGTTCAGCCTGTCTGTCAGTATGTCAAGGACAAAAACGTTACCATCCTAACCTATGACGGTGATGACATTATCACCGAGAATCCCGATGATATCTACGTTCAGAAGGAAGTTATGATTACGCATATGAATGTCAGAAAGGTGGACGATTTCGCGGCCGAAATGACATTTCCGGTAAACAAGTTTTTAATTACAGGCGAACCGGATTACCTTGAACAATTAGTTGAGGAAATGGCAGAGGAATTCTCTCCACGACTTAACATTTTCCGTTCGGAGCCGTTCTTCATTGAGGTGGTTACTCAGGGCATCGACAAAGCATTATCATTGTCAAAGCTTATGGAAATGTTCGGGCTTTCCAAGGAAAATCTTGTTGCCTGTGGTGACGGTCACAATGATGTTACAATGATTGATTATGCAGGAATGGGCGTTGCCATGGAAAATGCCTGTGACGCCGTTAAAAAGGTGTCGAATTTCATCACCAGGTCAAACGACCAGGACGGAGTAGCATTTGCCATTGACAAATTCTTTCCTAACTGCTAAATATATAAAAGAAATACTGCTATTTTCGTGAAAGGAAGTGAGTACTCATGCATAGCTATTTGCGTGCCGTAGGTTTTAGTGAATACACCACAAAGGCCAGTATCGAAAAACTTTTAAACTATTCATCCAAGGCCCCTGACAGTCAGCATGAGCTCGTTGGCTACGGAGAGGACAGGGTTGCCGAAGTCAAAAAGGCCTTCGGTGAGGACTTTGGCTTGATTTTTAGCGGAACCTGTGTGGATGATGAATATATTGATATTGATTATTATTATCCTTATGTTTTTTCTTATTCCAGACCTGTGAAGGCCCGAATAAACGTGGAAAAGCGTGTTTTCAACCACTCATTTTCCGGTGTCTTTGAGGATACGAGAATCGGTGTTTCTGTAATATTTTACCTTCAGAACGCCATAGATTATATGGATATTATGGCTAATAATGATGAGGACCCAAATGCTATCTTTCTCATTTACCTATCAGCTCTGTCAACTGCCGGAACAATCCTGCTTCCCATTAACATGACAGAAAAGGATCAACTAAGGCGTGAGATGGCAAATTCCAACCGTTCGAAGCTTATCGAAATGGCGCGAATGGGTGACGAGTCAGCAATTGAAAGACTTACACTTGAGGATATGGACACATATTCCAAGCTTTCCAACCGAGTACGTACAGAGGATATTTTCACTATCGTGGATTCCTGCTTTATGCCTTATGGCCTTGAATGTGACTTGTACACAATCATTGCAGACATTCTAAATGTGCGTGAATGTGTCAACGAGAAAACCAAAGAAACCGTTTATCTTCTTACCTTGAATTACAATGGCATAATTATCGAAACAGCCATTAACAAAAAGGATTTGACCGGCGAGCCACTTGCCGGACGACGCTTCAAGGGAACAATATGGTTGCAAGGAAGAGTTGCTAAATCCCAAAAAATTTGATATAATATGCTTTGTGTTTTGCTACGCGTTAAGCGTAGCTCTCATAAACACATCTGCCCGCATAGTTAAATGGATATAACAAGCCCCTCCTAAGGGCTAGTTGTAGGTTCGATTCC
>CAYWDL010000150.1:0-5435 GCA_964457015.1 uncultured Roseburia sp.
GTGTAACAAAATTGTCAGTAATAGTGAATTTTATTGTAGGATGTGTTATAATGGTTGTTAATATGGTGGACACATTAATGACAAATGTTGATATTTTCCCTAAAATGTTGCAGTCACCAATCAATTGTGGTGCATTTACAATGATATTGGGACTTATTCTTGTTCCTGTTGTAAGTCTTGTAACACCAAAGCTTAGTAAGGAAAAAACAGACGAAGTATTTAAGTGCTACGAAAAATAAGAAAGACAGAGGAAAAACAAAATGCCTATTACTGAGTTTTTAGAGCGTAATGCTAGAGAATACGGTGATGACGTATGTCTCGTGGAGATTAATCCTGATATTCAGGAAAAAAGAAGAATCACATGGCGTGATTACGAGCTTATAGAGTCTAATCCATACTGTGATTATCGTAGAGAAATCACATGGCAGGTATTTGATGAAAAGGCTAACAGATTTGCTAATTTACTTATCTCAAGAGGTATAAAGAAGGGTGACAAGGTTGGTATTCTTCTTATGAATTGTCTTGAGTGGTTGCCAATATATTTTGGTATATTAAAAACAGGTGCCCTTGCTGTGCCTCTTAATTTCAGATATGATTCAGAGGAAATCAGATACTGTCTCAATCTTGCAGATGTGGATGTGCTGGTATTTGGACCTGAATTTATCGGAAGAATTGAAAAAATTGCAGACGATATTGAAAAAAACAGATTGGTATTCTTTGTGGGTAGTGGATGTCCTCCTTTTGCAGAGGATTACGACAGACTTACAGCTAACTGTTCAAGCAAGAAGCCTGATACTACTATTACAGATGAAGATGATGCAGCGATTTATTTCTCATCTGGTACAACCGGCTTCCCAAAAGCTATTTTACATAATCATGAGTCGTTGATGCATTCGGCAGTAGTTGAGCAGAAGCATCATGGTCAGACAAAGGAGGATGTATTCCTTTGTATTCCACCACTCTATCATACAGGTGCCAAGATGCACTGGTTTGGTAGCTTGATTTCTGGCAGCAAGGCGGTACTGTTAAAGGGTGTAACACCTAAGTCGATATTTGATACAGTGTCCAATGAGAAATGTAGTATTGTATGGCTTTTGGTGCCTTGGGCTCAAGATATTTTGCTTGCCATTGAAAATGGTGACATAAATATCAATGATTATGAGACTTCTCAGTGGAGATTGATGCATATCGGTGCGCAGCCGGTACCACAGAGTCTTATACGTAAGTGGAAGGAAATCTTCCCTAATCACCAATATGATACAAACTACGGTCTTAGCGAATCTATCGGACCGGGTTGTGTACATCTTGGAGTGGAAAATATACATAAGGTTGGTGCAATCGGTGTTCCGGGCTTCGGCTGGGAGGTTAAGATTGTGAATGAAAGTAATGAACCTGTTGCTCAGGGTGATGTAGGTGAGCTTGCAGTAAAGGGCCCCGGCGTTATGACATGCTATTATAATGATGAAAATGCAACAAAAGAAGTTCTTATAGATGGTTGGTTACATACAGGTGATATGGCTATGCAGGACGAGGACGGATTTATCTTCCTTGTTGACAGAAAGAAGGATGTTATCATCAGTGGTGGTGAAAACCTTTACCCTGTACAGATTGAAAACTACTTAAGCAAGTTTGAAAAGATTAAGGATGTTGCTGTAATCGGTATCAAGGACGCAAGACTTGGCGAAATTGCAACAGCAATCATCGAGCTTAAGCCAGGTATGACATCAACAGAAGAAGAAATCAACGAATTCTGTAAGGAGCTTCCAAGATATAAGCGCCCGCGTAAGATTATATTCGCGGACATCCCAAGAAATCCTACAGGAAAGATTGAAAAGCCAAAGCTTCGTAAGATGTATAATAGCGAGAATCTTGTTGCTGAGCAGAATAATGCGTAATAACGAGTCAAGCGCCGTAAGGCGATAGAAAATAAAGGGCGATTGCGTTTGCAAGGACTTTAGTCTTTGACAAACGCAGTCGTTCTTTTATTTTCGAAATGCCTGTTTACAGGCATTTGACGAGAAACGGGTGGAGCAGGCTATGCCTGCGGACATAATGCGGCGAAAAACGACGAAAGTCGCGTAGCGAGCGGCTTTTCAGCGAGCTAATGCGTGACGGAGTAATAAGGCGATAGGCGTGCGCAGCCCTTGAATCTTAAAGTAAAATAATTTTGCAAGTATAGGTTGGCGGTATATACAGGATAAAATGCTATCAGTGCCGAAAAAAAGTCAATAAAAATGTAAAGTTTGGTACATAGAAAATAAAATGTTGTTTAGGTACTTGAAAAAAGAGAAAAGAGTACCTGACAAATAAAAAGTTTGCTATGTGCCGAAATCGTCTGTAAAAACAAGAAGATTTCGGTATAGGAGTAAGATTTATATGCATATGCCGCCCATTTAAACAGAAACTAAAACACAAACTCAAAACCTATCCCAAGCAAAAGATATTTACTTTATGAATTGAAGTAATCGTAATTAATACTTTACACTTGCTGCAAAAAGCCATATAATTACATGGTGAATATGTTTGAATTGGAGATAAACTATGGCATTATATAAAATAGCTGACTTATACGTGGAAGCGCAAGTGAATTATCCTCGTTGCAGTACACAGCTTGAAAAGTACAGAATAGAAGAAAATGAAAGCATTAATCCTGACATAATCATAATTGTCAATCAGGAAATGATTGATGCTTACATAGAAGAAGGAAAAGATAGTGAGATAATGAAGGGTTGGCCTATGGAAATGCAGTGGGATGAGGTCGAGTATATGATTGCAGGTCAGATATTCTACCGGCAGCTGCTGAGATATAACGGAATGCTGGTGCATTCGTCCGCTGTTGTTATGAATGGCAAGGCATATTTGTTTTCGGGAAAGAGTGGAGTAGGAAAGTCGACGCATACAGGCCTGTGGTTGAAGGAATTTGGTGATAGGGTCTATATTTTGAATGAAGATAAACCGGCAGTAAGGAAGCTTGATGGCAAGTATTATGCGTATGGCACGCCTTGGAGCGGGAAGACAAATATTAATGTCAATCGCAGAGAAGAGGTTGAATGCATAGTATTTTTAGGGCAGGCACCAGATAACAGCATTCGAACGGTTGATTCAAAGGAGGCATTTACATCCCTGTTTGAACAGACTGATCGCAAGGCATCTGGAAGATATATGGTTGCACTTATGGATATGATGGAAGGCATAGTTACAGATATTCCGATATATCATTTGGATTGCAATATTAGCAAAGAAGCGGTAAAATTAGCATATAACACAATAGTAAAATAAGTTGGAGGATAAAGATGAAGATAAAAGATGGATATATGATGCGTAAGGTGGCAGGCAACTGTGTTGTAGTACCTATGGGCGACGAGGTTACAAATTTTAATGGAATGATTAATCTCAATGAAACAGGAGAGGTTATATTTGAGAAGCTTCAAAAGGGATGTAACAGAGAAGAGCTTGTAGAAGCTATGTTGAAGGAATTCGACGCCCCGAGAGAAGTGATTGAAAAAGACGTTGATGCATTTATTGAAAAGCTTGATAAGATTGGTATTTTAGAAAAGTAAGCTAATGGTGAAGTATGAAGCGACAGGTAAAAATGGATGATTTGATGCCGATTTTTCGGGAACAGCTTGAAAACGGCAGGAAAGTGCAATTTGCACCATCAGGCATAAGCATGCGACCAATGCTTGATAATAGGGTGGATCAGGCATATTTGGAAAAAGCTACGAAGGATAATGTAAAGAAATGGGATGTAGTATTATTTCAAAGTGATAATGGTGCTTATGTTATGCATCGTGTGATAAGGCTGGACGATGAAGGCTTTGTGACTCGGGGCGATAATAATTATTATAATGATAAGAAACAGTTGTATGATACATTGATTGGACGTGTATATCAATTTGTACATAAAGGAAAAATGCATAGTGTTGATGAAACTTCTTATAAGATGTATGTTGTTTTTTGGATAGTCAGTTATTTACCGAGAAAATTGTTGATAAAAGTAAAAAACAAAATAGCAAGAATGGGCAAGAAATGAGATATTCTCGTTGTTTGTGCCCATTTTTTTGTAAGCTTTTTACAAAAAATTTTGCGACAATTTAGAAGAAAAGTAGAATATTGTATAGGGGATTGAAAAATATAGAATACGTGTGCTAAACTTAATACAAGCATAAATTTTCAGTATATCAAAATTTTCTAAAATCATATTGTAATAAAAAGAAATCTATGCTGCTAAATAATTCAAACAATAAACAGCAGGAGATTTCGATAAATATACTCCTGCTAATTAAGGAAGGAGTAATGTTTATGACAAAAGACTACAAGGAAGAAAAGGAGATAATGTTGCAAATCAGTCCGGAACTGGAATATGAAAATCAGACGCTAAAGAATGATTTCATATTTGGCAAGGTAATGCAAGACCCTAAGCTGTGTGCAGAATTGTTGAAAATGCTAACCGGAAACGATATTGAAGGGATTGAAAGCATTAACAGTCAAAAGCCTGTGAAGGTAACAAGTGACAGCAAAGGGGTAAGATATGATATATACGTGGAAGACAGGAATAGTAACGTATATGATGCTGAAATGCAACGATATTGGGACGAGGATAGTAGAAAAGAATTACCTAAGCGTTCAAGATATTATCAGGGATTGATGGATTTGAATCTACTAGAGAGTGGTGGCGCTTACGAGGATCTGAAGAATAGTTTCGTCGTGTTCATATGTACATTCGACCCCTTTGATATGAATTTATGCTGTTACAGATTTGAAAATATGTGTATGGTTGAGCCGATTTTTCCACTTGGTGACGGAAGGACAATTTTGTTTTTTAATACCAAGGGTGAAATAGAAAATGTTCCTAAAGACATAAAAGAGTTTTTAGATTATTTGGAGACAGGTAGCATAACAAATGAATTTGCAGTTCGACTGGATAATGCTGTAAAAATTGCTCGCCAAAATAAGGAATGGAAGGTGGAATACATGAAATCTTTATTGTATGAAATGGATATAACGAGACGTGCGACGAAGAAAGGCCTGGAAGAAGGCCGAGCAGTAAGTTTGATTGAACAAATTGTGAAAAAGATAGGTAAAAATAAGCCTATTGATGTTATAGCTTCAGAGTTGGAAACTACAGTTGAAGACATTAAGAATATGTATGAAGTGGCACTTCAGTGTGGACCGGAGTATGATGTCAATGAGATATATGATAAAGTAAAGAATTTGTAAGAAATAAGAGCAGGTAAAATGAATGTAAGCATTGATTTTACTTGCTTTTTATATATGAAAATAAGGGGGTATGCCATTATGGAATGCGCCGTAAGACATAGGTGGCTAAAAGTGGATTGAAATGGCTAAAAGTTGCTAAAATTGGCGAGCGCAAAAAAAGCACTGCATACCTTCGTATGCAATGCCCTTACTTACTTTATCGGCGTCCAGTTACC
>CAYWDL010000151.1:0-5317 GCA_964457015.1 uncultured Roseburia sp.
ACCGTAGCCCGGAGAAACCAGGCACGCTCATGGTCGCCGCTTTCAAACACAGGGGGGGTGAGAGAAAAGGCGCCCCTCGCCCAAAGAAGAATATGTAATTGGGCGAGGATGAGAAAAAAAGCGCCCCTCGCCCAAAGAGAAGCGTGATGGTGGGCGAGGATGAGAAAAAAAGTGAATCTCGCCAAAGAGAAGTGTGTAATTGGGCGAGAATGAGAAAAAAAGTGCCCCTCGCCCAAAGAGAAACAAAAAACTGGGCGTTAGCTCTTGTAAATAGTGCTACCGCCCAGTTTCACAAACTTGATATAAAATTAAGTATTATAAGAAATATTCCGTTGCTACTTTTTCAATGGTATCTATCCCAAGGGGATGTTTTTTTGTTTCAAATGTCATTATGAGGTTCACTGAGGGAACAATGCCATGCTCGTTGTATTCAGCAATTTTTGAAAAAGTTTTTTTTGAATATTCGGGATTATCCATCATTCCGAAGTGTTCCCAATAATAGAATTCTCCAGTGCCAGGGTGTCGAATTGTAAAGTCCGGATAAATTGTATGATTTCCCAAAGCTAATGGAGCTTCATATCGAAAAGGAATGCTATTTCCATGGAGAAAAGAAAAAATATTAGCTTCACTTTTTGAACGGAGTAAATAACCTGATGAGCTTGGGTGAATTAAGCTTTCCGGTGAATATGGATTAGACTCATATTTTTCTAAAGACCAAAGGCGCAATTCTTCGGATAGGGGTAAAAAATGCGATGAAAGTAATAATAAAAATTCTTTATTTTTTAGTAAATCATCAGATGAATATTTTTTGTGTTTCTTTAAATATGAATCGAGAGCATTTTTCTCATGAGATAAATCATCTATCATTGAAGAATAATATGTTTTTAATGCTAGCTTTTTGGCAAAGTCTTGCTGACTTTTGGGGATATATTCATATTGATTTTTGTCTCTGTGGTACCATTTGAAATGTTTGGAATTTTTGGTGCAGACAAGCGTTCCGCTTGGCATTTTGGTAATCTTCTTTTGAAGTGAACTTATTTTTTTGTCAAGTTTGTTTCTTTCGTCTAGTATTTTTTCGTATAGCGTAAGCATACCTCCTTTGAATTGAATTTTCTGTGAGTATAGCATAAATAAAGATTAGTGTAAACAAAAAGATTTGTGAAAAATCATAATGACAAAATAAAAAATGTACTATATAATGAAGCGGCAAAAATGAAATAATATTAAAATACATATAAAATGGAGGTATGTATGGCTTCGGATAGAACAAAGGATATGACAGTGGGAGAACCTAAAAAGATTATTTTAAGCTTTGGTGTGCCACTTCTAATAGGTATGCTGTTTCAGCAGTGTTATAATATGGCAGATACGATTATAGTTGGTCGTTGCCTTGGAGTTGATAAGCTGGCAGCAGTAGGCTCGACTGGTGCAATCAACTTTATGGTTCTTGGGTTTTGTATGGGTATATGTAATGGTTTTACAATCCCTATAGCCCAGTGCTTTGGAGCGAAGGATTACAAGAATTTGCGAAAATACATAGCAAACTGTGTGTGGACGGCAGCTGCTTTTTTAACTGTAATCACAGTATTGGTTTGCTTCTATTGTAGAGATATATTGGAATTGATGCAGACGCCATCTGATATTATTGATGCTGCATATGATTATATATTTGTTGTGTTTTTAGGAATTCCGGTTACATTTTTATATAATATTTTATCGGGAATTATAAGGGCTATGGGAGATAGCAAGTCGCCACTTTACTTTTTGGGGATTGCGGCAGGATTAAATATCATTCTTGATTTTGTGACAATTCTTGTGCTTGGTATGGATGTAAATGGACCGGCATGGGCAACAGTTGTATCTCAGGCTGTTTCAGCAATATTGTGTTTCGTTTATATGGTGAAAAAATTTGATGTGCTGAAAATACAAAGGGATGAATGGGAATTCAATTGGCGATATGTAGGAACACTTTGCAGAATGGGCGTTCCAATGGGATTGCAGTATTCGATTACTGCAATCGGAAGTGTTGTTATACAAAGTGCAGTAAATTCTCTTGGCTCGCCGGCAGTTGCAGCTGTTACGGCAGCTAATAAGGTTGGTATGTTTGTATGCTGTCCATTTGATGCTATGGGCTCGACCATGGCGACTTACGCAGGACAGAACATTGGAGCAGGAAAGCCTGACAGAGTCACAAAGGGCATGCTCTCATGCTCTATGATGGGACTTGTGTATTCGTTGGCTGCATGCGTGGTAATGATATTCTTTGGAGAGCAGCTTGCAAGCATATTTATTGACGGTAAGACCAATGCAGATATACTTCATAATGCTTGGCTTATGAATGTTTGGAGTTCATCATTTTACTTCCCACTTGCGTTGGTAAATATTATAAGATTTACCATTCAGGGACTTGGATACAGCGAGCTTGCAATACTTGCAGGTGTTTGTGAAATGATAGCAAGAGCGTTGGTTGGTTTTGGATTTGTTCCAAAATATGGCTTCATTGCAGTATGTACAGCCAGTCCGTTGGCGTGGATATTTGCAGATATATTCTTGATTATAGCTTATATTTGTGTTATAAAAAGAGTCAAGAGAAGACTAGCAGTAGCGTAACGGAGGAAGAACAAATGGTAATCGGTGTAATGGCCCATGTAGATGCTGGAAAGACAACCTTATCTGAAGGTATTTTATATCATGCAGGTGTAATAAAGGAAATGGGTCGTGTGGACCATAAAAATACATTTCTTGATACAGATGATATTGAGAAGCAGCGAGGTATTACCATTTATTCCAAGGAAGCCAAGCTTAGCCTTGGAGACAAAGAAATTTATTTAATTGATACACCGGGACATGTGGACTTTTCGCCAGAGATGGAGAGAAGTCTTTCGGTGCTTGATTATGCAATACTTGTCATCAGCGGAACTGATGGCGTTCAGGCTCATACAGGGACATTGTGGAGATTATTTGCACTCTACAATATTCCTGTTTTTGTGTTTGTAAATAAAATGGACCAGCCGGATGTTGATAAGGAGTGGGTACTGAGGGATATCGAGAAGCTGTGTGGCAGTGGTGCAGTGGATTTCACGGATATGACAAATGAAGCTACAAAAGAAGCTATCGCTATGTGTGATGAGGAAATGCTGGACAAATATATGGAAACTGGCGAGGTTTTTGAAGGTGATATTGTAGATGCTATAGCCAATAGACAGATTTTTCCATGTTTCTTTGGCTCGGCCCTAAAGGATGATGGCATTACGAGGTTTATGGAGGACTTTGCCAGGTACACGAAGGAAAAAGTCTACAGAGATGAATTTAGTGCAAAAGTCTACAAAATATTAAGAGATGAGCAAGGCACAAGACTTACTTACCTTAAGATTACAGGTGGTTCCCTTAAGGTTAAGGCTTTGATTGAATATGATGATGTAAGTGAAAAGATTGACCAAATTCGCATATATTCTGGTGACAAATATAGTGCAGTTAATGAAATACAAGCGGGAGCAGTATGCACAGTTACAGGCCTGACAAAAACATTTGCGGGGCAGGTAATAGGTAATGTGGAATTTGAAAGTGATTCAAACCCTGTGCTGGAGCCGGTTTTAAGATACCGTCTTGTGTTGCCTGAGTGTTGTGATGTGTTTGTTATGCTTAAAAATATGAAGCAGCTTGAAGAGGAAGAGCCACAGCTTAAGGTAGAGTGGAATGAGCAGCATTACGAAATATACGTAAAGGTAATGGGTGCAGTGTATCTTGAAGTGTTAAAGAGTGTTATTTATGACAGATTTGGTGTGGAAGTATCATTTGACAGGGGAAATGTTGTATATAAGGAAACCATAGAGGACAAGGTATATGGTGTGGGCCATTACGAGCCATTGAAGCATTATGCAGAGGTTCATTTAATATTAGAGCCAGGGGAAATGGGAAGTGGCATAGTTGTTGATAATCAGGCTATAGAGGACGAGCTGGATAAGAATTGGCAGCGCCTTATCCTGACTCACATTATGGAAAAGAAGCATCTTGGAGTGCTGACGGGCTCTGAGATTACGGATATAAAGATTACATTGGTGGCAGGTCGTGCACATAAGAAGCATACGGAGGGTGGAGATTTCAGACAGGCTACCTACCGCGCCATAAGACAGGGCTTGAAGCAAGCCAAATCAAAGGTTCTTGAGCCGTATTATAAGTTTAAAATGGAAATGCCTGCAGATTGTTTGGGACGTGCAATGACAGATATTCAGAAGATGAATGGAAGATTTTCGGACCCTGTAATGGATGGAGAAAATGTTACATTGGAAGGCTTTGCGCCTGTTTCATTGATGGGAGATTACCAGCAAAGCTTTGTTGCCTATACAAGAGGCAAGGGCAGATTCTTCTGCGAAATAAGTGGATATGAGGAGTGTCACAATCCTGAAGAGGTTATTGAAAATATAGGCTATGATTCAGAGAGTGATGTGGCAAATCCGACAGGTTCCATGTTCTGTGCACATGGGGCTGGCTTTTATGTGCCTTGGGATGAGGTTCATGAGATGATGCATTTGGAAAGTAGATTTAATGGTAAAAGGGAAGCCTACGAGACTATGACTGTTAAGAAGGCAAATGTAACTGCTGCTACAGATGAGGAACTGAAGGCTATATTTGAAAAGACCTATAGAAATTCCGACTTTGATATAATAAACAATCCTTATAGAAGAAAATCGGTGTCTACAGTAAGGGCAAGTGATTTTAAGTATAAAGGAAAGAAGGAGCCTTCAGAAGAGTGTCTCCTCGTTGACGGCTATAATATTATATTTGCCTGGGACGATTTGAAGGACCTTGCAAATGTGAATCTTGACGGCGCAAGAGCTAAATTGCAGGATATTTTGTGCAATTATCAGGGTTACAAGAAATGTCATTTAATAGTAGTTTTTGACGCTTATAAGGTTAAAGGAAATCGTGGAAGCATCGAGAAATATAATGACATTTATGTGGTTTATACAAAGGAGGCTGAGACTGCCGATGCTTATATCGAAAAGACTGTGAAGGAAATGGGCAAGAAGTATAGAGTGACGGTGGCTACATCTGATAGGCTTGAACAGATGATAGTTGTAGGAGAAGGAGCTCACAGGCTTTCAGCAAGGGATTTTTTTGCTGAGGTTGAAAGAGTGAATGAGGAGATAAGAGGAAAGCTGTAATAGTATGTGATGTAACACCTGGGTAGTGAAGTTGGGCGAGAGGGAGGAAAAAGTCTCAACTCGCCCAATGTTGTAGGTGAAAATGGGCGAGAGGGAGAAAAAAGTCTCAACTCGCCCAATGTTGTAGGTGAAAATGGGCGAGAGGGAGGAAA
>CAYWDL010000152.1:0-5316 GCA_964457015.1 uncultured Roseburia sp.
GTAATGTGTGGGTCAAGACTATCAAGATTGTTTTGTATACCAACTACAATCGAATCTTTTTCTTTGGAAGACTGCTCCTTTTCTGATTTCCCACCCTTGCATCCGCAAAGTGCAAGAACCATACTAAGCATTAATAACAACAAGACTTTCTTTCTCATAGTTTTAATCTCCTTTTTTAGATTCAGTATTTAATTACAACCTACAGTCTACGACTGTAGGTTGTGTATATTTTATTATAAAGAACTATATATATCAAGTTTTTTATTTAATACAGTTGCCTATGATATACCAAAATCCTTATGATTCCTTTATTCATCTACTCTTTTTCGGTTTTCAAAATACACAAATGAATCTATTGTATCCAATATATCCTTAAAGCATTCTCTCGGCGCCTCATCAATATATCTCTTGATAATATCCTGCTCCTCACTTCGATATTTCCCATAAAATATATCAAAAAGATTGTGACCGCGAACATACGTCTTTATAGCTTCCATATTATTCTTTATGTCCTCAGGCGAATTAATTCTTATATTTTGTGTTCTAACCAATCGCTTGAAGCTTGTAATCTTGTACAGATAATCCTTGTACTTTTTGTAAAGGGTATTGTAAAATTCCTCCTCACTTTTTATTACACCTATTTTCTTCATTACCTTCGGGTCAAGAAAATAATTCTCAAAGGAATAATACTTTAAAACCAGCACATTCTTCGGCTGAACATTTGGAAGATTACCAACATCCTCCTTAGCTCTCGCGCTGTAATAATTACAAAGCTGCTTTACAAGATACTTTGGATTCTTACCATCGCTATCCCTTATCATCAAAAACTGGTCCTTAAGATACAACTGGTTAATGTACTTAAGATTTGCATAAGTCTTGATATTGGTGCAGCTGTTGGTCTGAATAATGGAAATTCGACTAAGCTTACCATCTTCATCCCGCATCTCAGAGTAGTACTTTTCAAGCAGCAGCGGCAATCTGTTTCTATCCTGCTTGCCCTCAACAATAAACACAAAGCTGACATTCATCAAATCATTTGCCGTATATCCCAAATCATCAAGAATTACATCAATATCAGTATTTTCAATAATAGTTGTCCAGCCTTCTTCATCCAAAACAACCTGTTTAATCTGCTTCGATGAGAAATTAAAAATCATATTTGGCGAATAGGTCGAAAAAATAACCTGATTCTTCTTTGACAATCTATACAAAATCTCACTTGCAACCTTTTGAAGCTGCGGATGCAGGCATATCTCAGGATCCTCAATCATAATAAGACTGTGTACATTGCTTTTTTCCTCAATATACGCCTCCAACAATGACAGCATATAGATGCTTTTACCACCGGAACCAAGAGACATAAGCCCCTTTCCGGTATTATTTCCATCCTTATAAATGCTGGTATTAACCTTGTACAAGCTGTGAGGATTAATCTTCACGCTATACTCAACGGTCTGTCCACGCATACCGTTTTTCTCAAGATATTTATTAACGCTTTCTGCAAAATTATCAAGATTAAGCTTATAAAACTTGTATTGCATAAGGCGCGCAGTCTCAACAATTGACAACTCCTCCGGAGTCTTTTTCACTATATCATCCACACATCTGAAGCATTGGTTACAGCATTTCATTCTATCATTAAGACATACATCATCCCTTATGGCAGCCAGCTGCTCATTTGCCTTCAAATCAAGAAGACTTTCCTGAAATTCTGTCAGATTGCGCCTGTGGTCTATGTAATACAGCTTTGGCAGAATTTCTCTTAATTTTGGATTATCCTGACCATTTTCATCCTCGTATGAATATTTGCCATCGCAGGTTGCCCTGTAAACAATTTTGATAAATCCATTCTTAAATGTGGGAAATGTATCCAAAAACTCCTGTTCCCAACGGTCATAATTACGCTCCTTAGAGATAATTCCCACATTGTTCATTATCTCCATCTTTTGCTGACTAATCTCGCAATTAATGGATATAACAATATCCTCATCAGGATTGGCAAAATGCTCCTTTTCAACCTTCAATTCACCAAGTATCACTCTTATGGCATCCACAACCGAGCTTTTACCAGTACTGTTTTTGCCCACAAGAATAAATGTACTGTCCACCTCTTCCACAGTAACATTTCTAATAGACTTAAAATTTTCAATGTGTAATGAACTTATCTTCATCGGCACCCCTACTTCCTCTTCTTGTTCTTACTACCTGTTACATTATTATTCTTAGCTACGGAATATCCGAACTTTCCAAGCTTCTTACCCAATCCATAATATTCACCATGTGAATAGGCAACTAATTTCGAGGAATTAAGATTAAACCTTCCGCTTTCCTCCATATATTTATCATCTACAGTAACATTAACCACTTCAGCCAAAAACACGTCATGACTTCCTAGAGGTATAATGTCCTTCACCTTACATTCAATATTTACCGGACTTTCAGCAATTGATGGCGCCCCTACAAAACGCGATTCAATAGCCGTCAGGTTCATTTCCTTGAATTTGTCAACATCCTTACCGCTTCTGACACCACAGTAATCTGTAGCAAATGTCAAATCCTCCGTGACCAGATTAATAACAAACTCCTTTGTTTCCTTGATAATATCATATGAATATCTCTGCTTACGCACCGAAATCGACACCATTGCAGGGTCCGAATTAATCGTTCCTGCCCATGCGACCGTTATGATATTAGGCCTCTCACCCTCACGTTTACAACTAACCATAACTGCCGGCACAGGATATAACATATTCCCCGGTTTGAAATACTGCTTTCCCACTATTATTCCTCTTCCTCTACTTCTATTTTATGCTCTTCACCATAATCAATACACTGCATATCAATAGCCACTGCCTGCCATTCTTCATCAATATACTCAAACGTAATCACAGCCTTGGCATCAACCTGACCCATGTACGACTGACGCACACCATCGATGACAACACCACCATCAATAACTCTTGCCTCCTTCGCCTGAAATCCGGCTGTATAGTTAAATGTAACATCGATGCTTCCACTATAATCATATCTGCCAAACTTCATTGTATATCTTGTTATATCAATGTTTTCCAACGTTGCGCCGTCTTCCTTATTAGCAGCAGCAAGCATACTTATATATGTTGTTTCAAGATTATATTTAACGCCGGTCTTATTAGCAAACATTGCCTCAAGAGTTTCTGTTCCTGCCTGCTCAAATACCGCATTGTACATCTCCACAACAATATTCGTCACGGACGATGCCATACTTTCCTGAAGCTCAGCCTTCAAATCACCATCTCTAAATGCATAAAACTTACTGTTTTCATCAAATGTCGCAATATAGCTTTCCGGCTGTGTACTAGAACCTACAAACATAATTGTATGGTCCCCGGCAAACATTCTGTCAATGACATATGTAACAATTCCGGTTTCTTCATCAACAGTCTTTTTAACACCTGCGATTTCTTCCTGAGTCAAATTCTTGTCATCAATGATAATATCCACTTCCTCGTGAGCGGTAAGCTTAACCTTTTCAATAATAAACTCATCTATATTTACAATCCATTCATTAAAGAAAAGATATTTCTTCTCTTCACCTTTTTCAAGCTTCAGCTTCCACTCAACTGTATCCCCCGTCTCTGAATCCTTAAAAGAAACCATCGACTGTGCATAATCGCCCAGCTTTGTCACATCACTGACAGAATATTTATCCTCGTCCTCATAACCATAATTATTAACCATCATCTGATTGAAGCTTTCAAGGGAAATAAATGAGCTTTCCTCAACATTTGCACTTTTATATAGTGCCGAATAGCTTTCATTAATGAAACACTCATAATAATCTTCTATGTATTTTTTCGGACTATATGTCTGATATAATGCCATAAACACGCCTGCACCGCCCGCAAGAACCAGCAATCCAATTGAGCCCAGCAAATTCAATATAGTACCCTTATGCTTCTTAAAAAACTTTCCAACCATCCTCAAAACAACCTCTCTTATTCTTCACTTCCATCATATTCTTCTAATTCTTCGTCTTCCTCATAGTAAGGACGTAAAACACTGTCATATATATAGCTCAAAACCAAAGCATTTAATCCTATCGCCAAAAATGGATAGTATATAAAAATAAACCACTTATACACAATGATAACAATTGCAAATCCCACTATCAATACTGTAGCTATCACAGCCCAGATACATTTCTTCAAATGTCTCTTAGTAATAAATTTCAACAGTGTAAATGTATCACCCATATTGCTATCAAACTCAGCAATAATAGGAAATATGGCCAACGCAAACATTGCCAATGCCAATGTTACTACTACCGCTATGGCAAGCATAACGTAACCCAATAAACCAAAGCTGCTGGTTGTTCCTATAAAAAATGAAATATCCACATAGCATATAACACCCAACACAAGGCATATCAGCCACATTATTGTCGACGTACCAAAGTTCCTCACATAGCTTGAAAAATAATCCTTCACAAGCTTAAACTCTCTTTCCTGTACCAGCTTAAACATAACTGAATACATAGCCGTCAAAGATGCTCCTATAGTAAAAATAGGGATGCTTGTAACCAAAAATAATATATTAGCCAAAAACACCCAACCCAGCTTTCTCATAAACTCATAGAACGAATTACCGAAATTGAATATCCCCGCTATCTTATCTAACATTTTTCGTTCTCCTTTAGATTCAATATTATTTGCAATTTGCTACATTTATTTAAATATACCACAAATCTCTCAAAAGATAAATAGCTTTAACTGTAAAGTTGACTGCTAAATTCTGCACTTCTCTCTTCCTTAGTAGTATCCTTTATCAATGTACTCTTCACATCCAACGCCTTACCTTTCCATCATTACATTCATTCTACTACATAATAACTCATCACACAAACAGTATTATATAAGCTAGACAAGGTGTACGAGCCAAAGCCCATACACCTTGTAGAAATTCTTTATTTGTTTGTCAAGTACTCATCAATAGCTTCTGCTGCTGTCTTACCAGCACCCATGGCAAGGATAACTGTTGCAGCACCTGTTACTGCGTCACCGCCGGCATAAACGCCTTCTCTTGATGTAAGACCTGTTTCCTCTTGAACAATGATACCGCCCCACTTCTGTGTTTCAAGTCCCTTTGTTGTAGACTTGATAAGTGGATTTGGTGATGTACCAATTGACATGATTACGCAGTCAACCGGGATATCAAATTCAGAACCAGCCTTTTCAATCGGTCTTCTTCTGCCAGACTCATCAGGCTCACCAAGCTCCATTTCCAAATTCCTGCCCACCATGTCAATATCCTTAAGGATATGGGCGCAATCGCCCA
>CAYWDL010000153.1:0-5314 GCA_964457015.1 uncultured Roseburia sp.
ATTTCCAATTGTTTTGAATTTATGGCACTGAATGAGAATGGTAGGGTAAAATAATCAAAAAATAGTAGTTTTTACCCACCCAACCTGCCGGCAAGTTCGAAAATATAACTTTAGCGCACCAAATCCCAATTTGTGGGGAGCGGAAACTTTCAGGCTGAGCCTGAGTTTTTAAATTGAGAATTGAATACAAATACCCCGACAGCCCCTTTATATTACATTATTTTATTCACTTTTCTCCCCAGTCCAAACCGTTCCCTCAATACCAATATCTTCACCAACAAATACCGGCTTCTTTCCTGCTTTCTTCTGCTCCTCATAATTTTTCAAGGTCTTAATTGCCACATTTCCAAGCAACAGTATTGCTATGATATTTACAATAGCCATAAGTCCCATTGTAACGTCTGCAAGGTTCCATGCCAGTGAGAAATCCGCCTGCGCTCCCAAGAAAACAGCAAGCACACATGTAACCCTGAATATATTTAACACAACCTTATTATTCTTTATAAACAAAATATTAGATTCTGCATAGCAGTAATTACCTATAACGCTTGTAAATGCAAAGGCAAATATTGCCACTGTGATAAAATGTATTCCCCACTTACCAACATTTGAGCTGATAGCCTGCTGAACATATGGAATACCATCCAATTCTCCTGCTACACCTGCTACATCCGATGTAAGAAGCATCATTGCCGTGCTGGAACAAATGAGGATTGTATCAATAAATACCGAGATTATCTGAACCAAGCCCTGATTCACAGGATGAGGCACATCTGCTGAGGCTGACGCATTTGGCGCACTACCCATACCTGCTTCATTTGAAAAGAGTCCTCTCTTAATACCTATCACAACTGCACTGCCTGCAAAGCCGCCCATAATAGCCTGTACATCAAATGCTTCCTTAAATATAATACCAAATATTCTTGGCAACTCCGTAATATTCATAATCATTGTAACTAATCCAATTAATATATAGGCTACAGCCATAATCGGCACGATAACAGAAGATATAAATCCAATTCTATGTGTACCGCCCCAAATAATAAGCCCTGTCAATACCGCGAGGACTATGCCAAGTATCATTGGTCCCATAGTATCTGAATAATTCGGAATATAATATTCCATCGCTGAAGACATATTAAACGCCTGCAAGCCATTGAAGCCGTAAGCAAAGCATATTATTAAAAGAATAGAAAATATAATTCCCATCCAACGGGCATTTAAAGCGCGTTCCATGTAATACGACGGACCACCTCTAAACTGGTCCTTATCCTTGACCTTATACACCTGAGCCAGAGTGCTTTCAACAAAGGCGGAAGCTCCACCAACCAAAGCCATAAGCCACATCCAAAAAACCGCTCCCGGACCTCCTGTAGCAATAGCTGTTGCTATGCCGGCAATATTTCCGGTACCAACTCTTGAAGCCGTGGAAATCATCAGCGCCTGAAATGATGAAACCTTCTTTTCGCCATTCTCATCAGTATCAGCCTTATCAAGCATTGACCTTATGCCATCCTTAAGCAGTCTGAACTGAACACCTCTGGTTCTGATTGTAAAATAAACACCCGTTCCGACTAACAAAATAATCAGAATATATGTGTACATCAAATCATTCATTTTAGTTAATAAATTATTAAGTGTTGTCATACATAAACCTCCTAAAAACACATTAATAATATTACCATTTTTTTGCCTTTTTCTCAACTTGAATATAACTTACTTTGCGATTTGAAGCATAAAAAAGGAGCGTGGCAAAAAAATGCCACGCTTTATATCTAAATATTCTCTCCCTCTGTACAAGCCTAATCATCCTTCTCGTACTCCAATATATCTCCCGGCTGGCAATCCAGCACTTCACAAATCGCCTCTAATGTAGAAAATCTAATAGCACTAATCTTACCCGTCTTCATCTTAGAAAGATTAACATTGGAAACTCCTACCTTTTCGGATAATTCATTTAAACTCATTTTTCTATCGGCCATAACCCTGTCTAATCTTAAAACTATTTTTCCCATGCAATCACCATCCCTATAAAGTCTCGTCAGATTCCTGCTGTAACAATGCACCATACTTGAATACATATGCCAAGCATAATAATACTATTATAACAAATATCGTCGCAACATTCACCCCTGCAAGCACAGAAATTCTGCTGGCAGTTTTAGTACCATCCACCTCAATCATAGGTCCGATTAATCCCCATGGTATCAACGAAAATGCAGTTTTCTGCATATTCTTTATAATATACTGGCCAAATGGCGATTCTTCATTCTTGAGTGCCCTAAAAAATCTGCCAATAAATACAAGAGTTACAAATATTAGTATCAGATAAGCCATTACCGCAATTAAAAAGGTATCAACATTTTTTAGCAAAACGCTGGTTGCCTGTTTACCATCGCCATAATAGTGTTGTCCTGTGTATGCCTCAATCAACTGAATATTCATGGTTTTATTGGTCGCCTCGCCAAAGCTTTCCTTTGCATACTGATATGAATACCATTGTAAGTCTGCTGATTCCTCCTGTTCAGCTCTATCTACTTCAGAATAAATATAACCGAAATCTCTTAAATCCATTTCTACATAAAGGTCATCCTTAAGGTATATACCACTCACACTTTTTGCAAACATATCTACAAATATATATATCAATGCCACCGCAACCATGGCAAATATCGTTATGCCCTTTAACACATTAACAACTATTCCTGCATATTTGCCCAATTTATTAATCCTGCTAATGTAATTCTCTTTCATAGCCCGCACCTCCTACTTCAAAAAAGCTTCTACTTCAGCTCTGTCAGAGTTTAAGTAGTCAATATACTCACCGGCATTATTGTAGATTTTAACACCAAGTATATCAGTAAACACTTCTTCACCTTTGCTTTCATTCTGTTTATCCACTACAATATAGCCATCAAAATCTGCTATTTGAAGCGTATATCTTAAAATGTGAAGCCCATCAGCTACCTTTTCTTCATAGGACCTACCTTTTCCACCATTATTCTCATAAGCAAAGAACAATTCCGGATTTCCTTCATCGTAAATGCTAAGAATGTTCTCAACAGTTATATCCTTAATGCATCTCTCATATAAATCATAAACATATTCATTTAAGTTCTGATTATAAATTAACGTACTATTAGACCACAGGACGTATGCCGGGTCAGGATATTCATCCTTAGTCAACGGGAAATCTTTATGTTTAACATCGACTTTTAATTCTTCAACGTCTTCATATCCTTCAATATATCCACCGGAAAGTGTCAACACATATTCCTTATCATCTACATAAAGACTGATTTTCCAATCCAGCGAAGATTCCTCATAATATTCATAACTATCTTCCCATATTCCATACATCCTAACATCCCTTAGCTGGGATATCAGCTTCTCTATTTCCTCTTCATCATATATCATATAAAAAACACTATTATAATCCGGGTTATTGGTCAGATACCCAATCTCATATTTTTTAGGCTCATAAAAATCAATTCTAATCTTATTAACCTCATCAAGATTAATATCACAATACCGGGCCGTTTTTTCCACAGTAGCACTCTTCCAGTTCTCATACTTTGTTATTTTTCCACCTCTTAAATATCCTTCAAGCCTGTGAACACCAAAAAGCAATACCAGAACCACTGCAATTGCCGCCACAACAATCCCTGTTATCTTAAAAAACTTTTTCCAGTTAAATGGTTTTTCAATATAAATTTCCTTTTCTTCCATGAAAATAACCTCCATTTTCTCCTCTTGATTAATCTTAACATTAAATATTTAACGTTTATCGATAAATAAACTATAACACCCGTTTTTATATTTGTCAACACATTTTTAATGTTTATCATTAAATTTTTAATAATAATCGAAGTTTAAATATACACAGAGATGATATATAGCACTAAAACAGGCGGCTACAAAACTGCAACCGCCTGCCTAAAGTCCATTACATATTCATTTTTTCGCTTAACCTGATAAGCTCCTGCTTTTTATCTTCACTAATAGTATCGGTTATGTCCGATATGAGAACATAGAACAATCTATCCTTATCACTCACGCCGCTCTTAACCAAATGTCCACAGTCATCAATCCAACGAACACTTCCGTCTTTCCTGATAATTCGGTATGCGATATAATCCATCTTATTTTCCGACTCATTAACCTGGTTATTAATTTCCCAAAGGATTCTCTTGTAATCATCGGGATGAACCATTCCCTTGAAGCTTCCTGACACATGCTGCATAAACTGTTCAAAATCATCACAGCCATACATCTTATACACTTCCGGATTAGCATACAATATCTTTTCTTCATTTGCCTCGTAGACAAAGAGACCTTCTTCTATGCTTGTCAACACATTTGTCATATCCTGATGCTTCTTATACAGCCTTTCTCGCATCATGGCCTCAATGCTTCTTATGGTTATAATAACTGTCTGCGGAGTACCATCCTGTGCCCGTTCACTGATAATAAACTTAGTAAGGCACCATTCCTCAGTATCTCCAACCATTCTTCGATACTTATATTCTATTTCATTCTTATCCATAAGCTCTCTGGAGATATTGTCAACATCAAAGAATTTTCTGATATTCACCTCATCCTCCGGTCTAATAGTACCATTTCTAAAATGTCTGTTAAGTATTTCATAATGGTTACCTCGTTCAAGCAAATGAGCATCATCAGGATAAATCATTCTGCTGTGCTTATCATGAATATCAAGATAATAAACCGCTCTGTATGTCTTTAATACATTACTTAAGGTATTCTCATATATCTGTGAACGGGTAATATCATTCAGCATAAATTGCAGATAACCCTGCTGATACGGATACATAGTAAGCTCCAGATACCTGCAGGATAAGCTACTATAAACCTCGTATTTTATGGTCTCACCAAGATATGCTGCTCTATAGCCCAATCCAAAGACCTCTTTCTTCTTTTCAAGAAATACCTTTGACACCATATAGCGAAGCCTATCCATATCACCGCCACTTATCTTGCTTACTTCCTTATTGGCATAAACAATGTCATAATCTATAGGCTCTTTATCCTCATTTATGGACATCTTCACAACGCCAAAGCCACAAGGCATACTTCCAAAATATTTATCCAGCTCCATAAGCTGATCCTTTGAAATCCCTTCAACCTCAGTTCCCAGACTTCCAAGGCCTCTCTTTCGATTATTATGCACCTCTGTCATATCCGCAAGCGAACCATAAAACAACTTATGACCACCCTTTTCCCTAAGGAAAAATACCTTGATATGTACCCACAGTACCTCTCCATTGTCCCTAACAAAATGAATGTATCCCTG
>CAYWDL010000154.1:0-5294 GCA_964457015.1 uncultured Roseburia sp.
TTAAAATAAGCGTGGTACCTCGCAGTAAAGTTGAGGCGAGGTACATGTAATTTAATATAAGCGTGGTGCCTCGCAGAAAAGTTGAGGCGAGGTACAGGAAAATTAAAATAAGCGTGGTGCCTCGCGTAAAGGAGAAGGCGAGGTACAGGGAAGTAAAAATGAGAATAGTACCTCGCGGAAGTAAAGCAAGATATTGGTAAAATAGAAAATATATATGATAGTAACTATTCAGCCATGAATATTCGTAAAAGTATATGCTTCGCATATATCGCCTCTACGAGGCTTCCTTTTTACTCATTATGGCTAAGCGCCATATAGTAACAATAAGTCAAAGAACGCTTTGCGAGCAAACTCTCACGCTTTTCTTTGTCTTTTGTTACTGCATGGCTGAATAGTTACATATGATAAAATTCGTGATAAAATTAGGAAATAAATATCAGTTGTTTATTATAAGAAATAATGATAAAATCAAGATAAACTATAAAATAATCTGAGTTATATATTATGAAGGAACAGGAGAGAAATATGGAAGGATATATTCATTCAATTGAAACATTTGGTACAGTTGATGGACCGGGGGTAAGATATGTGGTCTTTGTACAGGGATGTCCAATGCGTTGTCAGTATTGTCACAATCCTGATACATGGGAACCTAAGATTGGTGAGGTAAAGACGGCAGATGAGATATTAGATGATTATGAAAGCTACAGACCATATCTGACAGGTGGCGGACTTACTGTAACAGGCGGTGAACCATTGTGGCAGATGGATTTTATGATAGAGTTATTTGAAAAGGCTAAGAAAAGGGATATCCATACATGTATTGACACTTCGGGAATTGTTTTTAACAGAAACAGTCAGGAATTTATGGATAAGTTCAACAAATTGCTGAAATATACGGACCTTATAATGCTGGACATCAAGCATATAAGAGATGAGGAACACAGGAAGCTTACAGGTCAGTCTAACAAGAATATTTTAGATATGGCAAGATATTTATCTGAGATAGATTTTCCTGTATGGATAAGACATGTAACAGTACCAGGTATCACATATATTAAGGAATATCTTCAGGAGTTAGGGGAATTTCTTGGAGAACTTAACAATGTTAAGGCATTAGATGTGCTACCTTATCATACAATGGGAGTACCAAAGTATGAATCGCTTGGTATGGAATATCCATTAAAGGATGTGCCATCACTTGAGAAATCTGAAGCTGTAAAAGCGAGAGATTTGATACTTTATTATATGAAGAAAAAGAAACAGGAGTTGGCGAAGAAGCAGGACAATTAATAAGGAGTTAAGAGGAGGATTATTATGTCACGAAAGAGAATAAAAGTTAAACCGGGAAAGACACAGTCACAATTTGGTTTTGTTATAGGAATTGTGTTTGTGATAATAGGATGTGTAGTTGTGATTCCGATTTTTGGTCCGTTTGGTATATTATGGACAGTTGTTGCAGGATTTATTGCATTTTCTCATTTTAAGAATGGTTTTTCGGATGAAGGAATGGCTACACATGAAATTGTCATTGAAGATAATGATGAAAATTATTATGAGAGCTATAAAAAGAATGATGCTGATGATGGTGATGTTGAAGAAAAGCTTAAAAAGTTAGAGTCTTTGTATAATCAGGGATTGATTACGCGAGAAGAATATGATGGAAAGCGTAAGGAGTTGTTGGAGAAATTTTAGGTTGTTATACGAATTTGAGAAATAATTTATGAAAAAGTTGCAGATTATATTCGGAATTATTGGGATTTTATTAGGGCTTTATACTGTAGTTACAGCAATAATGTACTTGAATGGGAGTGTTTCTAATATAGGATTTAGTATGATTGGACTTGCATTTTGTTGTGTATTCAATTGTTGCAACTGTCTCATTATGGTTCTTAATACTAAAAATAATAAAAAGTAATATAAAAATGCCAATTTATATATATGAAATTTGTTTACTCCAGTACAAAAATCACAAAACTTGTATACACAGGCAAAAGAAATAAATATGTATAAAATATTTGTTATTGGGCGATTATTCAAATGAGCGCCCGATGACTTGCTACAAATATAGAAGATAAATCACAATATATTGTAAATATAATGATTGGCAAAATCATAACAATGTTGTATAATATATGGCAATCATAATTTAAGCTTGATTGCAGGAATGGAGGAATTAGTGTAAAAAATCACACTGATGTGCTGATTTTTTACACAGCAATTTGTGCCGAAGCGTCACAAATTGCTTTGATGTTACAAGAAAAATCGCTTTGCGACTTTTTCTTGAACTTCCTCGCTACGCTTCGGAATGGAGGAATAATATGGCGAACAAATACGCAGGAACAAAAACAGAGCAGAATTTAAGAGATGCATTTTCAGGTGAATCAGAAGCAAGAAATAAGTACACATACTTTGCATCTGTAGCTAAGAAGGCTGGCTTTGAACAGATTGCAGCCCTTTTCCTTGAAACAGCAGAGAATGAAAAGGAACATGCAAAAATGTGGTTTAAGGAGCTGGGTGGTCTTGGAAATACAGCAGAAAATCTTTTAAGTGCAGCGGAAGGCGAGAATTACGAATGGACAGATATGTATGACCAGATGGCTAAGGATGCTGAAGAAGAAGGATTTCCAGAGCTTGCAGCTAAGTTCAGAGGCGTAGCAGCTATTGAAAAGATGCATGAGGAAAGATACAGAGCACTCTTAAAGAATGTAGAAACAAACCAAGTGTTTGAAAAGAGTGGCGTGGTTATGTGGGAATGTAGAAACTGCGGACACGTAGTAGTTGGAACAAAGGCGCCTCAGGTCTGTCCAGTATGTAATCATCCACAGAGCTACTTTGAAGTTAGAAAAGAAAATTATTAATATTGTGTAACAGGTATGAAGAGCGTATTCCTTTATTTGAAAATGAGGAATACGTTCTTTGTCTTTTATATGGTGTTAGGTTATGTGAGAAAATTTTGATTGCCACGGGTGGCTTATTTATTGTAAAAAAAGTTTTATGTAACATTTACTATATGGATATTGCAATATAGAATAATATGGAATATAATGGTTATGTTAATTTCGTGTAATAAAACAATGGAGGGATTGTTAAATGAAAAAAGATAAAAAGGTCAAAATGAAGAAAAGCAACTCGATTGCTATTAAAATCAAGAACGCAATGTTTAAGTCTAATACAGCTTGTCTGGCTGTGTTAGCAGTGGTTTCCTTGATTTGTATATCTGTTAGTTCGAATTCAATATTAAAGAGTAATATGACTGAAACAGCTGAAGTAGCAGCAGGGTTAGTTGAGCAAGAAATTTCATCTATGAAGCAGGTAACTTATGAGATTGGATGCAACCCAGTGTTGGCTAGTACAGAATATTCAAATGAAGAAAAAATAGAAATTCTTCGTCAAAAAGTGAAGATGTATGAGTTTACAGATTGCGGTTTGACCATGCAGGATAACATTGATATTGTCAGTGGATGGGATTGTACAACACAGGATACGGTTATTCGTGCACTTGCTGGTGAAACATATTTTTCGGAACCAAAGATAAAAAATGGTGGACCGTTATGTTCGTATTTTTCAGCACCATTGTGGAAAGATGGAAAGGCTGATTCAGAAATCGTCGGAACAGTTATCTTTATGTCAAATGATTATTTTTTACAGGATATTATAAAACAGATATCTATTAGTGAGAATTGTAATGTTTTCTTACTTGACCAGAATGGTAATGTTATTGCTGATGCAAGTCAGGAAACTCTTACAGAAATCATAAATATAGAGGAAAAGGCGAAAGAAGATAAATCATATAAATCATTTGCTAAGGTTTGCTCGAAAATGAAAGATGGAGAGAATGGATTTGACACATATAGCAAGGGTTCAGAGAATAATTACATTGCTTATGCTTCTATAGCAGGGACAGAGGGATGGAGCATTGCTATTACAGTAGCGCGTACAGATTATATTGGAACATATTTAGTTAGCATCAGTTGCGTTATTATAGTTATGTTTATCGCAGTTTTTGTATCTGTTAAGATTGCAAATAAAGTGTCACAAGATATTACAAAACCTATTCATATATGTGCAGATAGAATTAAACTCTTAGCTGATGGAGATTTACATACAGAAGTTAAAATTGATGAATCATTAGAGGAGACATTGATGCTGACTACAGCAGCTTCGGATTTTACTGACAGTTTAAAGGGATTAATTAGTGATGTAGATTATATGTTAGCAGAATTTGCAAAAGGAAACTTTGTAGCACAAAGTGAAAAAGAGGAGAGTTATATTGGTGATTTTGCAAGTATTTTAACATCCATGGAAGAGTTGAAGGCTATTTTGAGTGATACATTGAAGCATATTCAGGAAGCAGCTAATCAAGTAATGCAAGGCTCAAATCAAATGGCTATCAGTACGCAAGATCTTGCCAATGGGGCAGCGAATCAAACAGAAGTAGTGAATACTCTTAAAAAGACAATCTCTGATATTACAGAGGGTGTAGAGCAGAATGCAGAACATAGTAGAGCTGCACTTGGTAAGGTGGAAGAAGTAAAAAATGCAACAATGGATAGCAACAGTGAAATGGAAAATATGACGATGGCAATGCAACAGATTTCTAATACTTCTATGGAAATAGCTAAGATAGTTACAGATATCGAAGATATTGCATCGCAGACAAATTTGTTGTCTTTAAATGCTTCTATTGAGGCGGCCAGAGCAGGTGAGGCAGGAAGAGGCTTTGCTGTTGTTGCTGAACAGATTCGTGTATTGGCAGAAAGCAGTGCGCAATCTGCAATTCATACAAAAGAATTAATTGATGCAGCGGTAGCAGAGGTTGATAATGGTAATCAAATTACATCTCGTACAGCTATTGCATTGAAGAAAGTGATTGACGTGTTGGAAGAGGTGCAAGCAGGAGCCATGGCATCTACGGAACTTTCTATGGAACAGGCTGAAGCAATGCGAGGAATAGAGAATGATATTAAACAGATTACAGATGTGGTTGAAAATAACTCTGCAACAGCACAGGAATCTTCTGCGATATGTGAGGAACTTTCAGCGCAGGCAATAAGTTTGAACGATTTAGTTGATCAGTTTTCAATATAGAGATTTAAGTACCAATAATTTATGGAGTAATCCAAATTGTTGGTACTTTTTTATTTATTGACTGTTTTCGGCTTGAATGATATACTCTCATAGGGGGATTACACTAAGGAAGAAATTATATGGAAGAAAAAATAATTTACTATAAAGATGAATTAGAGGATGAGTTTTCTACAGCTGTGATTGAGCCGAAAAAAATTGATGGT
>CAYWDL010000155.1:0-5229 GCA_964457015.1 uncultured Roseburia sp.
CATAAGTAACCTCATTTCCTAATAGAATATTGTTGCCAAAAGAATTTACATAAGTTGACCAGTCAAGCTGTTCGTATGTACCGGCTGAAACCTTGTATTGGTCCTTATCATTGTATGTAAGCTGTCTGGTTATATAATCAGTTTCTATCCTTGTATTGTACATCATTCGTCCGTTGCAGGTTATAAAATATAAGGCACGCTTCAATACAACCCCTATCTTTTTTAAATCATTAAAATCTAAGTTAGCATGTCTTCTTGCTGCTACTATTCTTCCTGCGCTTTTAACACCGATACCTGGGATTTTAAGTAAATCCTGATAACTAACCTTATTAATCTCCATAGGAAAAAATTCAAGGTGATTAACGGCCCAATCACATTTAGGGTCAATAAAAACATTGAGATTCTGATGTGATTCTGACAAAAGGTCGGATGCCTTAAAGCCGTAAAATCTTAATAAAAAGTCAGCCTGATAAAGCCTGTGCTCTCTTAACAAAGGCACAGGTGTACCTAACGCAGGTAAATTAATATCATCATTAATAGGAACATAACCGGAGTAAAAAACTCTTTTTAGCTGATATTTATCATATAGATTCTGAGCAATGGTCATAATTTGATAATCTGATTCGTCTGTTGCACCAATGATCATCTGTGTGCTTTGACCGGCAGGGGCAAAGAATCTTCCACGTCGCTTGGCACCCTGAATATCAGTACTATTTAATATTAATTCTCTTGTTCGTTCATCTTTTATAGAAGGCTCTAGCATGAAATTCCCATCCTCATTGACAATGGTTCCCTGACCACCTTCAATACCCAGTATGCCACGACCGGTGTTAATGCCATTCTGAACATGCTTCATTGGTTTTAAAATATTATGTCTGTTTTTATGAGGAGCAAGCTTTCTTAGCCCCTCTGCAGTAGGAAGCTCAAGATTAACACTCATTCTGTCAACGACATATCCCATCATATCTATTAAAACAGGATCACAACCAGGGATGGTTTTAACATGAATATAACCATTGAAATTATACTTATGTCTAAGCTTGAAAATAGCCTCGTACATAAGCTTCATTGTATAGTCAGGGGATTGAATAATACCTGAGCTTAAAAACAATCCTTCGATATAATTTCTTCGATAAAACTGATAGGTTAAATCACATATCTCATCAGGCGTAAAGGTAGCTCGAACTACATCATTGGATGAACGATTAATACAATACTTACAATCGTATATGCATTCATTGGTCATCAGAATCTTCAATAATGAAATACAGCGCCCGTCTGCAGCAAAGGAATGACAAATACCACATTCCATAGAATTTCCTAATCCCTTACCATCACCCTTGCGTTCAACACCACTGGACGTGCAGGCCACGTCATATTTTGCCGAATCAGATAATATACGTAGCTTATCATTAATATTCAATTGTTCGGAAATAACTACACCTTTCATATGCACCTCATAAGAATAAAAAAGAACATCTGTTCTGTATAAATTGTATCATACAGAACAGATGTTTGCAAGACTTTTTTTATGACATTATACTAGCCTTCTACTTTGATTTCATTTAATAATTGGCGATTAATCTGCCATACAGATGCACCGGCAATGATAATCATAATAACAAGGCCTGAGATTAGTGCCAAAGGTGATAATTCCATATGTAATGGTTTAAATTCAAGGGAAAACCAATTTTTTATACCGATATTTTCAAGTGTTAACATAATTTGTGCCATAATTACCGAAAATATATAAACAGGAACTAATCTGGCAATATATTCAAAACTAAGTATTTGAATAAGATCATTTTTTGCATATCCTTTTACAAGATATGTTGATATTTCCTTCTTTCTTCCGCGTATGTCCTTGCCAAAAAGAATTACCATCATAATAGTTACTGCAACGAGAATGATAACAATAATAAGCAACACTATATATTGAATATATGTAAATGTTTTAGTAGCTTCGTTGTCATCAATCGTGAGTTCTTTTGGAGTGCTCACACCCAACTTGTCGTATATTGCGTCTTTGACGTCTTCCATGTTCTTATACTCATCGATACAAACAGCATAATAATATTTTTGTTCAAATCCAAAATAAGTACTTGAATCATAATTTCCTGAATCTTCCATAAGACTTTGCAATTTATCTTCTATTCCGATATTTGATAACTCAGATATAGTCACTGCATCATCAGAATTAATTATCATTGTAAGATTTCCTGTTGATGAGAAAATGTTATCATATGTACCGGACACCTTGCATTTATAGGTATGAATTTCATCATTTTCATCTTCTACATACAAAGTTAATTCTTGCCCGATATATTTTGAAAGATCCCTGTAACTGTTGCTATATGAACTATACAAATAATGCGGTAACAATACTTCATTTTCTTTAGGCAGTGAGCCTTCAATTAAATAATCAGCGTAATTCTCCGAATAGGAATATATGGTCATATTAAGCTTAGCGTTATCAATAATACCTTCAACATCTACAAACTCATGTTGTGTGTAAGGATTTACACCTATGACATGCTCTAAATCCTTACAAGCATTTATTAAATCCTGATATAACGTATCGTTCTTTGAATCTGCCTCGTACACTAAATGTCTTGTTGTAGGTGTTTCTTGGTTGAAATCAATATAATTATTGATGGAATGCACCATAGAATTTAGCAAAACATAAACAAACATTGCAAAGAACAAAATTGTAAATAAAGTGCTACCAATTTTTTTTCGGCTTTTAATATTATTTCGAGCCATACTATATGCTTCTTTTATTTTCATTGTAATCCCTCCAAATATGTCTTAATGTTTTCATCATAAATACTCATCTCATTGCCAGCTTCGTCATAAACTTTTGCGTCATAAACATTATATTTATGGTAACGTTCATTATCTTTTTCATAAATTGAATTACTATGCCAAACAATCATATAACCATTGATACCATCAATTTCAAATCTGGCCGGTTCAAAGCCTTCCCAATCAACTTCGATTTTTTTATATTCTGTATCATCTTCATAGTTATATTTTGCGAAATCAAACCATGATTTTTCGTCCATATTTGATAATGCAAGAATATCTTCGGAAGAAATATTTTTAATGCTGTCATTTTTATATTCCTTTAAATATCTGTACAATTCATCACCATCTTCAAGTTCAATCCCTGCATATATGCCATCTAACCAGTCCGGAAGTGCTGAATCTAAATATCCAAATGGTTCATCATAAGCTCCATTGATTTCATTGAAGATAGTCACAGCGTATCCGTCAATGGTTTCATAAAACCATAAAGTCAGATACTTGCCATCCTTTGTAAAAAGATTAATATGATATCCTTTTCCTATCTGTTCCACGTCTGTGGCCATAAGTGGTCTCATTTTGATATCTTCAATGTTATTCATAAGCTCATCAATGAATTTGGCATCAAAAGAAGTGAAATCTTTATGATTCTCATCATCAAACGAAATTTGTACTCCATAATATTCACCCAAATCATTGCCAAAGAATTCATATGTTTTATTTGGATAAAAGAACCAAACGCACGTACCTATAACACTGAATAGTATTGTACCAATAATCAGAGTGCAAATTATTGATGAAATACACCAACGTTTTTTTAATTTTTTCAACCCCTTTTTTAATGTATTTTTGTTTGAAATTGCTTCTTCGTCCAAAGCTTCTTTGTTAAATAGTTCCTGTGAATCTGTAATGCTTTTGCTATAGTTACGGCAGTGTTCACAATTTTGTATATGTTCCTTGATTATTTCGTTACTATCACCTGAAACCATATCAGTTTCTTTTAATAGAATTAAATCTTTTACAACATCACATGTAACCTTCATTCTTCATCGCCTCCATTATCATTGTTTTTCCTCTGAAAAAAGTTACTTTTGCCCAGCTTTCACTTTTTCCATATGTAGCTGCTATTTCCTTTAATTTTACATCACCATAAACATGTAGTATAAATACGTCCCTATAAGGTTCTTCCAGCTTTAGTATACATTTTCGAAGAGCCTTGTATTGTTCCTTATTTATAGTAATATCTTCCGGTGATTTATCATTACCAGGTGGTCTGCTCGAAACATCTATCGAGTCATCAAATCGTGATTTTCGCTTACATTCTTTGTACCAAGCATTTTTTGCGATTTGACAAATCCATGTATATAAACTACTTCTTCCCTCAAACTGATTTAGATGCAAGTAAACCTGATAAAAGGTTTCTTGTAATAATTCTTCGGCTTCATGGCAGTTACCGGTTAATGACATTAGAAAAGCATATATTTTTTTGCTTTGTTCTTCGTATATATCATTAAACATCATGTTTTTTCCTTTTGTGTACACATATTTTTTGTAATTACATATATTAGAGTTTCAAAATAAAAAAAGGTTACAAAAAAATCCCACCGATTTTTTCAGTGGGATTAATAACCATATATTAGTTTGTTTCAATATATTTACCATCTCTCCAAATTCTTTCTAAATCGTAGAACAATCTGTCATCCTGATTGAAAATATGAATAATAATGTTACCATAATCCATCAAGATCCAGTTAGCTGTATTATAGCCTTCAATCTGCTTATAATCGAAGCCAGCCTTTGAAAGTTCTTCCTGAACGTTGTCAGCAAGGGCCTTTACCTGATTAACATTTGTACCACTTGTAATAATGAAATAATCAGCAATAACTGAAATATTTTCAATATTAATAACCTTAATATCAATACCCTTTTTGTCATCTAATGCACTGTATGCAATGTTTACAGCTTCATTTTCACATATGTTTTTAATTTTCATTTCAAAATCTCCTTACTTTTGACGACTTTCATATAAATCCTTATAGAAATCGTATACATCATATATTACTTCGTTTATAGCTTCTCCAGTTTCTTTTAAATATTTAATAGTATCTTCCAAAATTCGATATACCGCTTCGTCAATGTCGATAAAAGACAAATATCTTAAATATTCAAGATTAGGCGCCTTATCTCTGCCAGGTTCAATATAATCGGCTGTGAAAATAATCTTTTCCAATAAAGTCATATTCGGTCGACCGATAGTATGATATTTGATTGCATCCAATATGTCGATGTCATCAATGCCATATTCAACCTTTGCCAACTGTGCACCGGTTTTTCCATGCAACATAAAAGGATTTTCTTTTTCGTACTTATTTACAGGGATATTATGCTTGTCGCATAACTCAATAACATCCTTATCATCAATAC
>CAYWDL010000156.1:0-5212 GCA_964457015.1 uncultured Roseburia sp.
CAAATTATAAGGATGGCGAGTGGGATAATGGTGCATTGACAGAGGATGCAACTATTAATATGAGCGAGTGTGCAGGTGTTTTACAGTACTGTCAGTCATGCTTTGAGGGTATGAAGGCGTACACAACAGAGGATGGTAGAACTGTAGTGTTCAGACCTGACTTAAATGCGGCTCGTATGGCAGACTCATGTAGAAGACTTGAGATGCCGGTGTTCCCAGAGGACAAGTTTATAGAAGCAGTTGCACAGACTGTAAAGGCTAATGAAGCTTATGTTCCACCATATGGTTCAGGAGCTACATTATATATCAGACCATTTATGTTTGGTATTGGACCTGTTATCGGTGTTAAGCCATCAAGTGAATATCAGTTCAGAGTATTTACAACTCCTGTAGGACCATACTTCAAGGGCGGCGTTAAGTCATTGACACTTAAGATAAGTGATTTTGACAGAGCGGCACCACACGGAACAGGTGATATCAAGGCAGGTCTCAACTACGCAATGAGCTTACATCCGATTGTACAGGCTCACAATGAAGGATATGATGAGAATATGTATCTTGATGCAGCTACAAGAACAAGGGTAGAGGAAACAGGCGGTGCAAACTTCCTATTTATCACAAAGGACGGCAAGGTTGTTACACCTAAGTCACCAACTATCCTTCCATCAATCACAAGACGTTCTCTTATGTATGTTGCTAAGGAATATCTTGGACTTGAGGTTGAAGAAAGAGAAATCTTCAAGGAAGAGCTTTCAGAGTTTGTTGAATGTGGTTTATGTGGTACGGCAGCAGTTATCTCGCCGGTTGGCAAGGTGGTTGACCACGGCAAGGAAATCGTATTCGCTGACAGCGCTACAGAGATGGGACCAATCACAAAGAAGTTATATGACACGCTTACAGGTATCCAGATGGGCAGACTTGAAGCACCGGAAGGCTGGATTTACGAAATTAAATAATTTGATGTAATAGGAGTCGCACCGAAATGGTGCGACTTTTTGTATCCTTACAAATAATTAGATTGAAAAATCCCCATACCTTAGGTAAAATACTATTAAGACGGCTTAAAAGCCAACAAGCGTGAAAAAGGTCAGTGAATGGAGACAATAACATGAAAAAAAGAATACTACCTATCTTGACTATAATATGTGCTATAGCCAGTTGTATCAGTTGTAATAAAGCAGAACAAAAGGAAGAGGAAGCAAAGGATATGTCAAACACAGAGAATGTAAAAATTGAAAGATACATTACTATAACGCCGCAGAATATGTCAAAGACAAACGACGGAAAGTTTCAGGGCTGGGGAACCAGTCTTTGCTGGTGGGCTAACCGTTTGGGCTATTCTGACGAATTGGCGCAGCAGGCAGCAGATTTGTTCTTTGGTGAAGATGGTCTGAGATTTAATATTATGCGTTACAATATTGGTGGTGGCGACGACCCAACACACGACCATATTACCCGTACAGATAGTGAGGTTCCGGGGTGGTTGGAATACGATGAATCGACAGGAACATATGAGTACAATTATACAGCGGACAAGAATCAGTTAAACGTGCTGGAGCGTGCAGTAAAGGCGGCAGGTGATGATGCTTATGTGGAGGTATTCTCCAACTCGCCACCATGTTTTATGACAGAAAGCGGCTGTTCGTCAGGAAATTCTGATGCCAATATCAATAACCTTAAAGAGACGTATTACGTAGAATTTGCAGACTATCTTGCACATGTTGCGGCATATATTAATAATGATTTAGGTATAAAGGTTTCAAGCGTTTCACCAATGAATGAGCCAAATACCAACTATTGGCAGGCTATGAGCAATAAGCAGGAGGGCTGCCATGTGGACCCGGGTCAGGCGCAGTCACAGATTATAGTTGAAACAGCTAAAGCCTTTGAAAGGTATGGATTAAATGAAGTTGAGATAATAGGTAGCGACGAAACAAGTCCGGACAAGGCCATAGAGGCATATGAGTCATACTCAGAAGAAGCGAAGGCTTCTCTTGACAGAATCAGCACACATACATATAGCTCAAATGGAAGCAAGGAGTTGGGAGAGCTTGCAAAATTAGAGGGCTTCAACCTGTGGATGAGCGAGGTTGACGGCGGAGAAACCTCGGGCGTAAGAGCGGGCGATATGGGCTCAGCGCTTTGGATTGCTGAAAAGATTATAGATGATATCAATTCACTTTCCCCTTCAGCGTGGGTAATGTGGCAGGTTATTGATAACCACATTTCTGATGAAGGCTATAATGGAAACAAGGATACAGGAATGGTTAATTTGCAGGGAGGCTTCTGGGGCGCTGCTGTGGCAGACCATAACAGGGAGAAGATTATATTAACCCAAAAATATTATGCAATTGGCCAATTTACAAGATACATAAGACCGGGTGCAACTATTATTCATTGCGGTGATGCCTCTCTTGCGGCATATGACGAAGAAAGACAAGAACTGGTTATAGTTGTGATAAATAGTAGTGATAAAGATTTATATTGCCAGTTTAATTTATCTGCATTTGATAAAGTAGGAAAAGAAGTGAAGGTGGTTCGCACAAGTGGTAGTGTTATCAAGGGTGAGAGCTGGGCAGAGCTTGAAAATATCCAGATAAATGAAAAGAAATTTGTGGGAGAGCTAAAGAGCAACTCCATAACAACATACATTATAAGTGATGTGAATTCAGTAATGCTTTCGAATTAATATGTAAAATAACGAGAAGGAAGTAGGTTTAAAGAGAATATGATATTAAGAGAATATAAAAATATTTTAGATGAAGAGTTTATGAAAGGCTTTATCCGTATGGCAAATGACGGTTGGGAGCTTGGCTGGCACGAAAGAAACGGAGGAAATCTCTCATATCGCATCAAGCCTGAAGAGGTTGAAAGTGTAAAGATATATTTTATGCCACGTGAATGGCAGGATATTGGTACTTCTGTGCCAAAGCTTGCAGGAGAATATTTCCTTGTTACGGGAAGTGGTAAGTTTTTTAGAAATGTTATCATCAAGCCGGAGGACTCTTTGTGCATCATAGAGCTTGATGAAAAAGGTGAAAAATATCGTATAGTATGGGGACTTGTAAACGGTGGAAGACCTACATCTGAGTTGCCTTCACATTTGATGAATCATGAAGTGAAAATGTTAGCCACAGGCGGAAAACACCGTGTAATTTATCATGCTCATACAACCAATGTAATAGCATTGACATTTGTATTGCCGTTGGAGGACAAGGTGTTTACAAGGGAGCTTTGGGAGATGGCAACGGAGTGTCCTGTTGTGTTCCCTGAAGGTATAGGCGTGGTGCCGTGGATGGTGCCGGGCGGTCGTGACATTGCGGTTGCTACCAGTCGTCTTATGGAAAAATATAATGTTGCAATCTGGGCTCATCACGGAATGTTCGCATCGGGCGAAGACTTTGATTTGACATTTGGCTTGATGCATACCGTAGAAAAGTCGGCAGAGATACTTGTAAAAATGCTTTCAATGCAGGGGGATAAGCGCCAGACAATTACTACTGAGAATTTTAGGGACTTGGCAAAGGATTTTAATGTAACATTGCCGGAAGAGTTTTTGGATTAAGGCGAAATATAGTCAGAGGTGTGGACAAGAAATAAATTAAAGTGGTATAATGACAGCAGTGTTTTGAAAAATTTCATAAGGATGGTAATAAATATGGAAAACAATTTTATAGGCGATTTATACTCATTAGAGGGTAAGGTTGCATTGGTTACAGGTGCTGCATATGGCATTGGCTTTGCTATGGCAGAAGCTCTCGCAAAGGCTGGTGCAAAGATTGTGTTTAACTGCAGAGGACAGGAGCATCTTGAAACAGCATTGAAGGAATATGCAGATAAAGGCATTGATGCCACAGGATATATCTGTGACGTAACTGACGAAGAGATTGTAATGGACATGATTGCAGACATTGAGAAGAAGTTTGGAACAGTGGATATCCTTGTTAATAATGCAGGAATTATCAAGAGAATTCCTATGACAGAGATGAAAACCTCAGAATTTAAGGAAGTTATAGATATTGACCTTATTGCACCATTTATTATGTCAAAGGCAGTATTGCCGGGCATGATAGAAAAAGGTGCAGGAAAGATTATAAATGTGTGCTCAATGATGAGTGAGCTTGGAAGAGAAACTGTATCTGCTTATGCAGCGGCAAAGGGTGGGTTGAAGATGCTTACAAAGAATATGGCATCAGAATATGGCAAGTACAATATTCAGTGCAATGGTATTGGACCAGGCTACATAGCAACACCGCAAACTGCGCCACTTAGAGAAAAGCAGGCAGATGGCAGCAGACATCCATTTGACTCATTTATCGTAGCAAAGACACCGGCAGAGCGTTGGGGCAATCCGGAGGATTTGATGGGACCTACAGTGTTCCTTGCATCAAAGGCTTCGGACTTTGTGAATGGACATATATTATATGTTGATGGCGGAATATTGGCATATATTGGAAAGCAGCCATAAGAATACAAACAGAAAGGAAATAAAATCATGGAAGTAAGATACGCAACAGGACCAAAGGATATGAAATATTACACAACTGAAAGACTTAGAGAGGAATACTTGATTCCAGAGGTGTTTAAGGCTGATGAAGTTACATATGTATACAGCCACTATGACAGAATCATCACAGGTGGCGCAATGCCTGTAAATAGTGCGCTTTCACTTAGTGCAGGAGATGAGCTTAGAGCAGAATATTTCTTGCAGAGAAGAGAAATGGGTGTTATCAATATTGGTGGTGCAGGAAGGATTACAGTAGATGGAAAGGTGTATGAGGTTCCAAATGCTGATGGTATGTACATAGGCAGAGGTAAGAAGGATATTAAGTTTGAAAGCGTGGATGCAAGCAATCCGGCCAAGTTCTACTTCAACAGCACACCAGCTCACAAGGAATACAAGACAGTTCTTATAAAGAGAGAGGGCGAAGCAGCAGAGGATGTTGTAATAGTTAAGGATGAGAATAAGGTTGAGCTTGGCTCGTTAGAACAGTCAAATCACAGAGTTATCTGTAAATACATTTTACCGGGTCAGGTTGAAAGCTGTCAGCTTGTAATGGGTATGACAAGTCTTAAGCCGGGTAGCGTATGGAACACAATGCCTTGTCACACACATGACAGAAGAATGGAAGTGTACCTGTACTTTAATCTTCCTGAGGATGCATACGTAATGCATTACATGGGTGAGCCACAGGAGACAAGACATATCGTT
>CAYWDL010000157.1:0-5211 GCA_964457015.1 uncultured Roseburia sp.
AGGACTTCAGGTCGGTGGCTCCACGCTCCACGTAGCCGTCCGAGCCGATGTGCGTCGTTCCGGAGGAAGTTTTACAGTACCAGCAACCGGTTGATTTAGATCAATTACTTGCTGACATTACATTGTCAAAGCTTAACAATATATTTAAAATGGTTATGGAAAGACAGGTCGACAAGATTGACCCTATTCGTAGTAAGTTTGGTAAAATAGAAAAAGAAGAGGTTAGTCTTCCCGACAAGATGGAATATGTTAAAGCTTATGCAAGACAGAATCGTAAGTTCAGCTTTAAGCAGCTCTTACTTGAACAGAAGAGTAAGATGCATGTGATAGTGTCTTTTCTCGCTATACTTGAGCTTATGAAGGTTGGATTTATCAATATTGTTCAGGAGAATATATTTGATGATATTGTTATTTCCTGTAACGAGGCATAGTCTCTTGAAGAGTGTTTAAGCGACTAACGAAAGGTAAAAAAGAAGATGGAGATACAGAAATTGGAAAGTATAATTGAAGCAATATTATTTACAATGGGCGATTCGGTTGAGCTGGACAAAATCGCTTATGCAATAGATCATGATATAGATACAACTAGAAAGCTTATTCATAATTTGATGGATAAATATGACAGAGAGGATAGAGGAATCAAGATAATCGAGCTTGAGGATTCATATCAGCTTTGCACAAAAACTGAGATGTACGAGTATCTTATAAAGGTTGCAAGTGTACCTAAAAAGTATGTTTTGACAGATGTTTTGCTTGAAACCTTGTCGATTATTGCATATAAGCAGCCAATCACAAGAATTGAAATTGAAAAGATTCGTGGTGTAAAATGTGACCATGCGATAAATAAGCTTATTGAATACAATCTCATTAATGAGGTCGGAAGGCTTGATGCACCGGGTAAGCCGTTGCTGTTTGGAACAACTGAAGAGTTTTTAAGAAAATTTGGCGTGAAGTCAGTTGAAGAGCTTCCGAAGATAAATAACGAGCAGATTGAGGAGTTCAAGGTTGAAGCGGAAGAAGAAGTTCAGCTGAAATTGGATATCTAAACATAACCTGACAATTATTTTCATATAATCATATGAAAGTAGTTGTCAGGATTTTTTTATGAAAAAATGTATAATATTTATGCTCTTGACCAGTGTTATGGTTACATATTTTAATTATGGCTTAAGCTTTGGCAGTGAGTTGGATGAAAATGATTTATATGCAATGGGCGCATGTCTTATGGATGCCGATTCAGGCAGAGTTCTTTATGAAAAAAATGGATACGAAATGCTGCCAAATGCCAGCACAACCAAGATTATGACCTGTATAATTGCGTTGGAATACGGCAATATGGATGATGTTGTTACAATAAGTAAATATGCGGCAAGTATGCCGGATGTACAGCTTAATGCAAAAGAAGGCGATGAATTTTATCTTAAGGATTTGCTTTACTCTCTTATGCTTGAATCCCATAACGATTCTGCTGTTGCAATTGCTGAGCATATTGCGGGAAGTGTCGGTGAATTCGCTGAGCTTATGAATAAAAAAGCGTATGATATAGGATGTTATAATACATATTTTGTTACTCCGAATGGTCTGGATGCCACTGATTCAAATAACGGGAAGTCACATTCTGTTTCGGCGGCAGATTTGGCAAAAATAATGGCATATTGCATTAAAAATAAGGATTTTGTAGAAATAACTAATGCAAGTAACTATTCATTTACAAATGTAGCTGGAGACAGAAGCTATAGTGTAAGTAACAAAAACGCCTTTTTAAATATGATGGATGGTGTTATATCAGGAAAAACAGGCTTTACAAATAATGCAGGATATTGCTATGTTGCGGCTCTTGAGCGTGATGGAAAAACATATACCATAGCATTGCTTGGGTGCGGATGGCCTTATAACAAAAATTACAAATGGCAGGATTCAAAGACTTTGTTTAATTATGGCATAAATGAGTACACCAAAGCGGTTCTTTCCAATGAAGAAATTCAATTGCCGCAAATACTGGTAAATAATGGATATATAGCAAATGATGGCGAAACAGAAATAAACCTTGATGAGAATGTATATATTGACTGTTATATAAATGCAAAAGAATATGAAATATTAAAAAAGCAAGATGAAGTAGTGGAATATGAGCTTGATTTTAAAAATGTAATTGAAGCTCCCGTTCGAAAAGGGGATGTTGTAGGGAAATTAATATATAAAATAAATGATGAAGAAATAAAAGAATATAATATATATTCAGACACGGATGTGAAAGAGGTCAATTTCAAATGGATTATGAGGTCTGTATTTGAAATTTTTATGATGAATTAATATTTAAAATATTTGGTGAATCAAACTAAAATATGCTTGAAATTTTGACAATTTTTAGGTAAAATTGTATTTGTGAAAAGTTTTGTGAATGTGATGAATTACATATGATAAATTCGTTGCAGGAAAGGAATACATGATGGGTGATTTAGCAGAAAAGAAGGCTATGTCAAGAGTTAACCAGATAGCTGATCCGGGAAGCTTTGTTGAAATTGGTGGACTTGTATGTGCGAGAAGTACAGATTTCAATATCAAGAATTTCGATACGGCTTCAGATGGAGTTATTACCGGTTACTGCACAATTAATGGATGTCCGGCGTATGTGTTTAGTCAGGATTCTGGTGTGCTTGGCGGTACAATTGGTGAGATGCATAGCAAAAAGATTTGTAATTTATATGAAATGGCGGTGAAGACAGCAACTCCTGTAATCGGTCTTTTGGATTGCGCAGGACTGAGACTTCAGGAAGCTACAGATGCATTGAATGCTTTTGGTGCAATATACGCAAAGCAGGCGCAGGCTTCAGGCATCGTGCCACAGATTATGGCAGTGTTTGGCAGTTGTGGTGGCGGTTTAAGTCTGATTCCGGCCATGGCTGACTTTACATTTATGGAGGAGAAGGCAAAGCTGTTTGTGAACTCTCCAAATACTCTTTTAGGTAATAGAGAGGATAAGAATGCAACATGGAGTGCTGAATATCAGAGTGAGGTTGCAGGAAATGCCCACTTTGTTGGTAATGAGGCAGAGATTTACGCAGGTATTAGAAATCTTATAGAAATGCTTCCTACAAACAATCAGTACGATTTATCAGATAATGTGTGTACAGACGATTTGAACAGAGTTTGTGATGAAATTGCAGGCTGTGTAGAGGATACATCTCTTGCATTAAGAGTATTGTCTGATAGTAATGTTTATGTTGAAGTGAAAGAAAATTATGCACCGGAGATGGTGACAGCATTTATTAAATTAAATGGTGCTACTGTTGGTGCTATTGCAAATAGAACAAAGAAATATGCTGCAGATATGGAGATTAAGATGGAATGTCCTGCTCAGCTTACATCGAAGGGTGTTAAGAAGGCTGCAGATTTTGTCAGGTTCTGTGATGCATTCAACATTCCTGTGCTTACGCTTACCAATGCAGAAGGCTTCAAGGCGGATATTGACGAAGAAAGCACAGCGGCTTCTTCAACAGCAGGTCTCGTATATGCATTATCAAGTGCAACGGTTTCGAAGGTTAATGTTATTATAGGCAATGCATTTGGTTCGGCTTATATTGCAATGAACAGCAAGGCAGTAGGTGCAGACCTTACATTTGCGTGGGATAGTGCAAAGATAGGCACGATGGAACCAAAGGATGCAGTTATGATTATGTATGCTGATGAGATTAAAAATGCAGAAGATAAGAATGCGTTAATCGCTGAAAAAACAGCTGAATATACGGAGAATCAGAGTAGTGCAATGTCAGCAGCAAAGAGAGGATATGTTGATGCTGTTATCAGTGCACAGGATACAAGAAAGCATGTGATTGCTGCATTTGAAATGTTGTATTCAAAGTCTGAGGACAATTTTTATAAGAAACACGGAACAGTTTAATATATCAATGGTTATAGAAACAAACTCAGGAAGGATAGATAAAGTATGGCTGAGAAATTGATGAATGCAGGCTTGAATACTTTGGTAGGTCTTACTGTTGTGTTTTCTGTTTTGATTCTTATTGCATGGATTATTTCATTGCTTAAGTATACTTATAAGCTTGAAAACTTTTTGGCTGAAAGAAATAGACGAAAAGCAGAGAAGAAGAGACTTAAAGCTCTCAAGAAACAGCAAAGCAAGACCCAGTCAGAGGAGTCTGTCGAGAAGGTTATTGAACAGATTGTTCAAAAGGAAGAAGGATTAGTGAATGATGATTTAGAGCTTGTTGCGGTTATTACAGCAGCAATTTGTGCAGCTACAGGACAGGCTTCGGATTCATTTGTGGTTCGTTCAGTGAGAAAAGTAAGTAGGAAAGGATAGTACATTATGAAGAATTATAGAATTACAGTTAATGGAAATGTATATGATGTTGCAGTAGAAGAACTTGGAGGAACAGTAAGTGCAGCACCTGCACCTGCTATGGTGAGCGCACCTGTGGCAGCTCCTGTAGCACCAGCTGCGGCACCTGCGGCAAAAGCAAGCGGAGCAGGCAGCGTTAAAATACCTGCACCAATGCCTGGAAAGGTGTTGGCAATCAAGGTTAAGGTTGGCGACGCTGTTAAAAAAGGCGATGTAATGATGATATTAGAAGCTATGAAGATGGAAAATGAAATCGTTGCGTTAGAAGATGGTACCGTTGCATCAATTGATGTATCAGAAGGAGCAATGGTTGAAGCTTCAGATGTTTTAGCTTCCTTGAATTAATATTGAATAGTCTTTATTAAATTTATAGGAGGTTAAGATATGGATTATATTATGAATGTTTTAAGTGAATTGGTACATCAGACGGCATTTTTTGACTTGACAGTAGGAAACTATATTATGATTGTCGTTGCCTGTGTATTTCTTTACTTAGCAATTGCTAAAGAATATGAACCATTATTGCTTGTGCCAATTGCATTTGGTATGCTTTTGGTAAATATGTATCCGGATATCATGATGAAGCCGTCTGAATCGGAAACTGGTGTTGGTGGTTTATTGTATTATTTTTACATATTGGATGAATGGAGTATTTTCCCTTCACTTATTTTCCTTGGAGTTGGTGCAATGACAGACTTTGGTCCGCTTATTGCTAATCCAAAGAGCTTTTTGATGGGTGCTGCGGCACAGTTTGGTATTTATGTAGCTTACTTTGGAGCCATTTTACTTGGTTTCAATGATAAGGCAGCTGCTGCAATTTCGATTATCGGTGGAGCTGATGGCCCTACATC
>CAYWDL010000158.1:0-5169 GCA_964457015.1 uncultured Roseburia sp.
AGAATAAGAGTCTCCAAAACTCCAGAGGAGGGTTCGATTCCTTCCACCCCTGTTATTTAGAACGAGTAGTTACAAGCTACTCGTTTGTTTTTATTTTAAGGTGTCAAGGCGTGTTCGAATGAGCACCTGATGACTAGGAGGTAAGAAATGCGTTTGATGGAATTTAAAATGGAACGGGAAGGACTTGTGGAAGTGGGCCAGGAAGTAGAAATAAGCGAAGGCAAATTGCCATCAAGTTATTATTATACATTGGAGCCTGCGGTTGCAATGTCTGCAAATTACCAATTTAGAGAAAGATTGCAGAATAGAAAAGGTATTGTGAAGGAAATAAAAGAAACGGACAGAGGATATTTTGTCGTAGTGGAGTTTGATGAGTAATGTTGTTAAGATTTCTGTTAGAAATCTTGTGGAGTTTATCCTGAATTCGGGCGATATTGACAATGAGAAGGTCGGTACGGACAGTATGGAGGCAATGATTGCCGGCGGAAAGCTGCACAGGAAAATTCAGAAAAGAAAAGGAATTGAATACAAGGCTGAGGTGCCCCTTAAGATGCAATTCGACTATGATGAATTCGTTATCGAGGTGGAGGGGAGAGCTGATGGAATAATTGACGGTGATATCTGTATCATTGACGAGATAAAGGGTGTGACAACGGATTTATCGTATATAACCGAGCCTGTTTACGTTCATAAGGCCCAGGCAATGTGCTATGGGTATTTTTATTGTGTCCAAAATGAGCTTGACAAAATCAACATACATATGACCTATGGAGATCTTGAAACAGAGGAAATCAAGGAATTTGAAGAGTTGTTTGAATTTGATTACCTTGAGAAATGGTTTAAGGAAATAATTGATAAGTATTACGTGTGGGCAAAGTATGCATTTGAAAATACTAGTAAGCGTGATGAAACCGGTAAGGTTGTGGAATTTCCATTTGAATATAGGGATGGCCAGCGGGATATTGTAAAAAATGTTTATCAGGTGATTAGTAAAAAGAAAGACCTGTTTATTCAGGCACCCACAGGGGTTGGAAAGACAATGTCTGTTATATTTCCGGCGGTGAAGGCCATTGCTTATGGCAAGGGTGAAAAAATATTTTACCTGACGGCCAAGACCATTACGGGAACTGTTGCTGCAAAGGCATTTGATACACTTAGGGAGAAAGGCTTGCACTTTAGAAATATTACCATTACAGCAAAGGAAAAGATGTGCATTTTGGATAAACCTCAGTGTAATCCAAGGGAATGTCCAAGGGCCAAGGGACATTTTGACAGGGTTAATGATGCCATTTACGATATAATTAACAATGAATTTGATATTAATAGAGAAAAAATACTGGAATATGCAAGCAAACATAATGTATGTCCCTTTGAATTTGAGCTTGATATCAGTAATTGGGTGGATGGAATTATCTGTGATTATAATTACGCATTTGACCCTAATGCTTCCTTGAAGAGATATTTTAAGGAGGGGGTCAGGGACAAATATATTCTTCTTGTAGACGAGGCTCACAATCTTGTGGATAGGGCAAGGGAAATGTACAGTGAGACCTTGGTAAAAGAGGAAGTGCTGGCAGCGGGCAGAATTGCCAAGAATATGAATAAGAGACTTCATAGTGCCATTGATAAGGTAAACAAGGAAATGCTGGCTTTGAAAAGAGAGTGTGACGGGGAATACAAGATTATTTCGCAGATTGCAAAGCTGGAGCTGGCATTGCTGCGTCTTGACACGGTTATGACCAAGTTTCTTGACGAAAATAAAAGATTTGATGAGAGAGATGTTATTCTTGAGTTGTACTTCGGGGTGAAGAATTTTCTGAGGATTTGTGAATGTGTTGATGATAATTACAGGATTTGTACAAGGTTCAGGGAAAATGGAGATTTTACGGTGAATCTTATGTGCATTAATCCTTCGGGAAATATGAAGAATTATATGGAAAAGGCTGTGAGTACGGTGTTTTTCTCGGCTACATTATTGCCGGTAAACTATTACAAAGAGCTGTTAAGTGGCGATGTAAATGATTATGCAATGTACGTTGAATCGCCATTTGATGTGAAAAATAGATTGTTGCTTATGGGAACGGATGTGACCAGTAAGTATACTATGCGTAATGATAAGCAGTTTCAGAAGATTTCGGAATATATTAAGAAGATTTCTGAAGGAAAACAGGGCAATTATATGGTGTTCTTTCCTTCGTATGCCTTGATGAATAAAGTGTATCAGATTGTGTATGAAAGCGATTGGTCTGATAATGTGAAGCTTTTAGTACAAGGGAATGCTATGAAAGAGGTGGATAGGGAAGAATTTTTGAAGGAATTTGAAAAGGAAGCTGATGAAACCATGATTGCATTTTGTGTTATGGGTGGTATTTTTTCGGAGGGTATCGACCTTGAAAAGGATAAGCTTATCGGAAGCATCGTGGTGGGAACGGGGTTGCCGCAGATATGTCCTGAACGAGAAATAATAATGCAGTATTTTGATGAAATGGGCAGAAATGGCTTCGACTATGCCTATAGATTTCCTGGGATAAATAAGGTGCTGCAGGCAGCGGGGCGAGTTATACGAACGACGGAGGACGTGGGTGTTATAGCATTGCTGGATGAGAGGTTTATGCAGCCTGCGTACAAGAGACTATTTCCGAAGGAATGGGCAGATGTGAAAATGGTTGAATTAGGGAGAGTTGAAGAAGAATTGAAAGCGTTTTGGAAAAATTAAAGTAAAATAATATTACGGAGTTTTTAACCAAATGTTAACAAAAAATAAGTGCTTTTACAAAAAGATTAAAGATTGTTAACAGTTGTTAAAAACTCTTTTTTTTAAATTTTTTGAGTGTATAATGTCCGTATGATTAATCGAGAAAATAAGTTTTAAACTTGAGGAGGATTTATGGAAAATAAAGAAAAGTTAAGTAAAAAAGCAAAGGTGACTATAGGTATTATTACATTACTGGTGTTGACTGTCGTGATTATAGTAGTGATAATGTCTAGTGGAAATGATAGGAATAATGAAATAAACATTGAAGAAGAAAGTAGCAAAACCGAGATAGAAAATGAATCGAAAGACGAATCAGAAACAGAGGATGATACAAAGAAACAAGAAAATGTATTGAAGCACCAGTATGGCATAGTTTATGATGATGAGACATATACATATACCTGTAGATGGGAAGCAGAATATGATATTAATGGTGAATTGATTAAAAAGACATATTATGATTCAACAGGATATAGAAAAATTGAAACTTATGTAAAGGATGGGGAGGTGAATACTGCTAATGTTACATATGAAATTGTTGATGAGTATAATAATGTAAAAGAGACTTTTGATTCAAATCCTATGTGGGAGGATATCTTTGCTGAAGATGAGGTCGAGGTTGTAAGTACATATTATGAAGAATATGAACTTAAAGGTGCAAAATACGAAGTGATGGAAATGGAACCATTTGGTGGCGAAGCTATATTATATAATGGTGAAGTCTATGTGGATTTAAGTGGCGTTTTAAAACAGGAAAACAAGGAAGTTTTAGATGCTTTAAAAATGCTATACGGAGAAGATGTTATGGACAAGCTGTCCACAACAATAGAAAATTGCCAGACCTATGAGATAGAAGGCTTGGGAGGGATAAAAGCTATAAAGGTTGATTGTTCAGGTGTAATACAGATTGCTAACAATGTAGGACATGATATTGACGATAAAGTTAAGAATGGAATAATACTTATTGGTAATTATTATAATGAGCGCTTTGTACCATTTGATTATTTGATTAAAGGCTCATCTGAATGTGATTGGCTAGATCAAAATTACAGAGTAATTTATGGAGTCATTAATTATGAACATAATGGTAACGAAGTTTCGTATTTGATTGAGCAAGATGGTAGGATGACATCGACAGGAATATTGACACAATCTACAAAAGTAGGTCTTGGATTGGATGATGATTTTTGGAAAACAAATATGCAAACTGTAGAGGTGTACAGACATAAAGATAAGGCGTTTTCTAAAATACAGACAATAGTTTACGATGAAAATGGAAATGTAAAAGAAAACATAGAATTTAACCATGATGAAATAGAGGCTATTCCTGTTTGGGAAAAGGAACAAGTTAAAGAAACAGAATATGATGGATATGACAGGATTACTAAAGAGGTGTTTGAATCCGGAAATTATGTTGAGTATTCATATTTTGGTAACTACAATTCTGGCAGTTATTCGGCAAGTTATTATGATTTGAATAGTAACGTAATAATGAGTATTTGGGAAGATTATAATAATAACAAACTAGTAAGAAAAGAAATAATTATAGGTAATTGGGAAAATTATAACATATATGCATTTGAATATACATATATTGAAGAAGAACTAGAGGAAAAAGATTATTCTTCCAAAGGATTAAGCGTCGTTAATGAAGCGATTTTGTATAATGGGGAAGTATATGTTGATATTTATGACGAGAATGATTTTATGAATATGGAAAATCTTGAGAGTTATATGATGCATTTCTATGGTGATGAGGGAATGGCAATGCTTCAAAATATGATTAAGGCTGACGAGGATTGTAATGAGTACAGTATAGGGGAGCTGGGAAAATACAAAGCATTGAAATTGGATGTTAAGAATGTTGAAAAAATATACAGGTGCGCATGGGGGCAAACGGTTAACGCTGAAACAGGTGTATTAATGATACATGATGACAAAACGGTTTCCTTTGCATACGCACTTGATATGGCGCAAGGTATAAACAATGTTATTAAGTTGGATATATCGGATATTGAAGATTGTTTTGTTTATAATTTTAATTGGACTGAAATGTATCTTGTTAAGGATAACGGTGAAATGATTGAAGTTAGGGGACTAATTGGTTCTTATTTTGAAGAATAAATAAGTGCTTGGTTTTTTTGTCGGCTTATGATACAATAAAATTTACGAGACACATTATGCTATTTGTCTCTGGATAGTTAAAACAGCTTAACATTTAAAACGGAGGTACCTATGAGTAAGGTTAAAAGAGTTTATGTTGAAAAACAGACTCCTTATGCTGTAAAGGCAAAGGAATTAAGAGAAGAGATAAGCAGTTATCTTGGTATCAATAGTGTGACAGGTGTTAGAGTGTTTGTACGCTATGACATTGAGAATCTTTCAGATGAGACATATAAGTTAAGTTTGAATAC
>CAYWDL010000159.1:0-5133 GCA_964457015.1 uncultured Roseburia sp.
CCTGGCCTGCTCGATATGATATTTATGTCCCAGGTGAAATGGGTTGTATTCTGCAATAATGGCTGTAACTGTCATATTTTCACATTGTCCTCGTTTTAAAATCCTTTTTATTATGTTATAATATTATATACTAAACACCAATTTTTTTAAAGTCTTTCACACAATAAACACATTGAAGGTATATAAATTTATTGTTAATACATAATATAGGAGAAGAATTTACGTTATGAATATTGTTAAAATGATTAAGGAAACAGATAAGAAAGTAAAGATAATTGCAGCAAGTGTCATATTGGCTGTAATTATAATAGCGGTAATTGTGGCTTGCGTGTCCTGTCATGATGATGAGACTGATTCGGGTGAGAAAGCTGATAATGTTAATGTTGCAGGAAATATAACCGAAACAGATGGTAGTACTAAGAATACTTCCGACAAAGATAATAAATCAGAAAACGCTTCAGATGATGAAGCTTCTTCTGAAAAAGAGACAACAAAGGATGAAGAGACAGCGTTGGATGATAACGGTGAGTCAGATGAGAATTCCGATGAAGCAACGACAACTGGAAATAATAATACATCAACCGGGTCTGTTTCTTCTGGAAATACAGATGATAATGGTAGTTCAACAGAGGAAGCGACATCGGCTGTGAATAATAATCAGTCCACAAATGATGGTGATGGTATTATAAGACTCAATGGTAACAGCATTTCCTATGGTGGTGCAGGCGCGGTGATAAATGGTTCGGAGGTAACTATCACAGATGCTGGTGAATATTACGTAACAGGAACATTGAATGATGGTCGAATTATTGTAAATGCAGATAGTGATGCAGATATTACAATCAACCTTATGGGAGTGAATATTTCAAATGCTGATAGCTGTTGCATTTATGTAATAAGTGCAGATAAGGTTGTGTTGAACTTAAATGATGGTACAAGCAATGTTATAAATGACGGAAAAAAATATGTATATGATGATGCAACAGAAGAGGAGCCGAATGCGGCTATTTTCTCAAAGGATGATTTGGTTATCGAGGGCAATGGAAAGCTTACTGTTACAGCTAACTTTAATAATGGAATTGCATCAAAGGATGACCTTAGAATAAAGGGCGGAACAATAGTGGTTACATCTGTTAATCATGGCATAAAAGGAAAGGATGCCCTTGAGCTTTCAGGCGCAAATATAACGGTTAATTCTGGTGGTGATGCATTGAAAGCAAGCAACGAAGAAGCTGAAATGGGTGGAGTTTATATTGAAAGCGGAACATATAATCTGACAGCCGGTGAGGATGGAATGCAGGCTGAAAGCGAGCTTGTTATCAATGGAGGAACATTTACAATAAAAACAGGTAATGGTAGCAATTCATCTGGCGCAAGCAGTGATATTAGCATGAAAGGAATTAAGGCTACAGGGAATGTGGTGATAAATGGAGGAACCTTTAACGTTAATTCACAGGATGACAGTATTCATGCCAATGCAAATGTTACAATTACAGGAGGTACATTTACAATGTCTTCTGCAGATGATGGAATGCATGCGGATACAGATTTGACCATAAGTGGTGGAGACATTACTATAAACAAGAGTTATGAAGGTATAGAAGCGACAAATATTAATATCAAAGGTGGTAATATTAGCGTTATTGCAAGCGACGACGGGTTAAATGCAGCAGGTGGAAATGATACTACAAGCTCAAATGGAAATAATAACCGTCCGGGAATGGGTAATTTCTCGAGCTCGACAGGTACTATTACTTTTAGCGGAGGAACATTGGTTGTTGATGCGTCAGGAGATGGTATTGATTCAAATGGTACAGTTACATATAATGCCGGAAATGTGACGGTTTACGGACCGACAACCGGAGGTAATGGTACGTTGGATTATGATAATTCGTGGACACAAAATGGTGGTAATTTTGTTGGATTGGGAACGAAGGATATGGCACAGATGCCAAGTGGCGGAACTCAGTACTCTGTAATGGTTAATTTTACATCAACCTATCAGAGCGGTACTGTTGTTACGGTTAAGAATTCATCGGGAACGACAGTGCTTGAGGTTACGGCGAAGAAATCCTTCCAGAATCTTGTGTTCTCCAATCCGAATTTGGCCAAAGGCTCATACACTGTTTATATTAATGGAAGTCAGTATACCACATTTACAATAAGCTCAACGCTAACAACAGTTGGTTCTAGCAGTGGAAATAATAGACCTAGGTAATATGGAGGAATAATAATGGGAAAGTTAAAAAATAAGAAAGCTTTAATAATAGCAGCAAGCGTGATTCTTGTTCTTGTAATAGGTGTGGCGATTGCTGTTGGAAATGGCAACACTAATAAGGGAAAGAAAAGTGAAGGCGCAGGAGATGCATCCGGAAGTAATGGAACTCCTAAGAATACGGAAAACAGCTCTAATCTGGCAAATAGTATTGAATTTGATGATAAAGAATTGGAAACTATAGTGATTACTGAGGATATGAGCACTGATGAGAATACCATTACGTTAAATGGCAATAGTGTTTCTTATGGTGGAACCGGAGTTGTGGCAAGTGGAACGGATGTTGTTATCCAAGAAGCTGGTGAATATATTGTTAAGGGAACTTTGGATAATGGAAGAATTGTTGTTGATACAGATAGTGACTCTGATGTTACCTTGATTTTTGCAGGAGTTGAGATTGATAACGACAGTAGTAGCTGTGTGTATGTAAAGAGCGCTGATAAGGTTATTATAAACCTGGCAGATGGCACAACCAACACTCTTGCAGACGGCGAAGAATATGTGTATGATGATGAGGCGGAGGAAGAGCCTAATGCAGCTGTTTTTTCAAAGGATGATTTGGTAATTACAGGCGCAGGCAAGCTTGTTATTAATGGTAATTTTAATAACGGCATAGCTTCAAAGGATGATTTGAAAATTGCAGGTGGTGATATCAATGTCACAGCAGTAAATAATGGCATAAAGGGCAAGGATTCCTTAGTGATAGCCAATGCAACGATTACTGTTGATGCTGGTGGTGATGGGTTGAAGTCTGACAATGAAACTGATGTTGAAAGAGGTTATATCTACATTGAAAGTGGTAACTTCAACATTACTTCAGGAGAGGATGGAATGCAGGCTGCAACTGATATAGAGATTAGTGATGGCACGTTTGTTATAAACACAGGAGAAGGAAGTAAGGTTACAAGCAGCGGTAATTCTGACTGGGGTATGCCTGGTTGGGGTAATATGGGTAATACAAACAGCTCTTCTTCAAGCAGTACAGCAAGCATTAAGGCAATAAAGGCCACAGGAAGTATATTTATAAACGGCGGAACATTTACAATAGATTCAGAGGATGACAGTATACATGCAAATACTGATGTTGTAATAAACGGCGGAACATTTGAGATTTCATCAGGCGATGATGGAATGCATGCGGATACAAATCTTACAATCAACGACGGTGATATTAAGATTGCCAAAGCGTATGAAGGAATTGAAGCTGTAAACATATATATTTGTGGCGGAACAATCGATGTAATTGCCAGTGATGACGGTCTTAATGCAGCAGGTGGAAATGACAGCTCGGCTATGAACAGACCGGGAATGGGTATGTTTTCAGAAACTTCCGGTTCAATCACAATTACAGGTGGTACGCTTACAATGAATGCAGCAGGAGATGGTGTGGATTCAAATGGTACAGTTGTATTTGACGGTGGTAAGGTTATTGTTTACGGCCCTACAGATAGTGGTAATGGTACACTTGATTATCAGACATCATGGACGCAGAATGGCGGAACACTTATCGGTATTGGCAGCTCCGGAATGGCTCAGATGCCGGGAAATGCTTCTTCACAGAACTCAGTAATGGTTACATTTGCAACAAGCTATGGTAGTGGAGATGTTGTAACTGTTAAAGATTCTGACGGAAATGTTGTAATGGAAATTGAAGGACAAAAAGCATTTAATAATGTTGTATTTTCAAATCCGGACCTTAAGGATGGGGAAACATATACAATATATGTTAATGGTTCTGAATATAATAATTTTAAGATTAGTTCTGTTTGTACAACTGTTGGTTCCGGAGGCGGAATGAACGGCGGTGGAATGATGCAGCCAGGCGGTGGCGGCCAAGGCGGTGGCTTTGGAGGCGGAAATCCAGGCAGGAGATAGGAAGGACTCATTTAAAGAGGTGGTATTGTTGTATCGCCTCTTTTTGTACTTAAATAAATACAAATTTTATCCAATTTTAGCCTTGTATACAAAATTCATTTGGTCTATAATATAAGTATATATGGATAAAAATCCGCTTATTACGAAAGGAGATATATGTCATGGCATTTATTGACGAGATTAAGGAAAGAGCAAGAGCAGACAAAAAGACTATTATTTTACCGGAATCAATGGATAAGAGAATCTTTGAAGCTGCGGAAGAAATTTTAAAGGAAGGTATCGCTAATGTTGTTATCATCGGTAATGATGAAGAAATTAAGGCAAATTCAGAAGGCTTTGATGTAAGCGGTGCTACATTTATCAATCCTGCAACATATGAAAAGACAGCAGAATATATTGACCTTTTAGTTGAGCTTAGAAAGAGCAAGGGTATGACAAGAGAAGAGGCTGAAAAGCTCCTTTTAAATGAATATATGTACTATGCATGTATTATGGTTAAGGCTGGAGATGCAGATGGTGTTGTTTCAGGTGCATGTCATTCAACAGCTAATACATTAAAGCCTGCATTACAGATTATTAAGACAAAGCCAGGCACAAAGCTTGTATCAGCGTTTTTTGTTGAAGTTGTTCCTGATTGTGAATATGGCGAGAATGGTACATTTATCTTTGGTGATAGCGGACTTGTACAGAATCCAAATTCAGAAGAGCTTGCAGCAATCGCTAAATCTTCAGCAGAAAGCTTTGAGCTTTTAGTTGGTAAGGAAGCAAAGGTTGCGATGTTATCACATTCTTCAATGGGAAGTGCAAAGCATGCTGACGTTGACAAGGTTGTTGAGGCTGTAAAGATTGCAAAGGCTGAATATCCTGAATTACAGCTTGATGGAGAATTACAGTTAGATGCTGCTATCGTTCCTGAAATCGGTGAGTCTAAGGCTCCTGGAAGCAAGGTTGCAGGACATGCCAACGTACTTATTTTCCCGGAC
>CAYWDL010000160.1:0-5125 GCA_964457015.1 uncultured Roseburia sp.
ATACGGATTAAATGAAAAGACAGAAGGAAACGCTGTAGCTATGGCTAATACACCTGTTATGGACAGTCTTATGAAGGAATATCCATTTGTAAAGGGTAATGCAAGCGGTATGGCAGTAGGTCTTCCGGATGGTCAGATGGGTAATTCAGAAGTAGGTCATTTGAATATGGGTGCAGGTAGAATTGTGTACCAGGAGCTTACAAGAATTACTAAGGAAATAAATGACGGCGACTTCTTTAAGAATGAAGCTTTACTTAATGCAATGAACAATTGTAAGAAGAATAGTTCTGCACTTCACACATTTGGTTTATTATCAGATGGTGGTGTTCACAGCCATAACACACATTTATATGGTTTGCTTGAGATGGCTAAAAGAGAAGGTCTTGACAAGGTTTATGTACATGCATTCTTAGATGGTAGAGATACAGCTCCTACATCAGGCGAAGGCTTTATGGCTGATTTAGTTGCAAAGATGGCGGAAATCGGTGTAGGTAAGGTTGCATCAGTAACAGGTCGTTATTACGCAATGGACAGAGATAACAGATGGGATAGAGTTGAGCAGGCTTACAAGGCTATTACAGCTGGTGTGGGTGTAGAAGCAGCTGACCCTGTAAAGGCTATTGCTGATTCATACGCAGACGAAGTGACAGATGAGTTCGTTAAGCCAACAGTTATTATGGAAAATGGTGCTCCTGTTGCTACTATCAAGGATGGCGATTCAGTTGTATTCTTTAACTTTAGACCGGACAGAGCAAGAGAGATTACAAGAGCGTTCTGTGCTGATGATTTTGATGGCTTTGACAGAGGTGCAAGACTTAACACAACATATGTATGCTTTACAGAGTATGATGTTACAATTCCAAATAAGGAAATCGCATTCAAGAAGGTATCTATCACAAATACATTTGGTGAGTTCTTGGCAGCTAAGGGCCTTACACAGGCTAGAATCGCTGAAACAGAGAAGTATGCTCATGTTACATTTTTCTTCAATGGTGGTGTTGAAGAGCCAAATGAAGGCGAGGACAGAATCCTTGTTAAGTCACCAAAGGTTGCAACATATGACTTGAAGCCTGAGATGAGTGCTTATGAGGTTTGTGATAAATTGACAGAGGCTATTACATCAGACAAATATGATGTAATTATCTGTAACTTTGCTAACCCTGATATGGTTGGTCATACAGGTATCGAGGCCGCAGCAGTTAAGGCTGTAGAGGCTGTTGATGAATGTGTAGGCAAGGCTGTGGAAGCGTTAAAGAGTGTTGATGGTACAATGTTCATCTGTGCTGACCATGGTAATGCAGAGCAGCTTGTTGATTACGAGACAGGCGAAAGCTTTACAGCTCATACAACAAATGAAGTTCCATTCATTCTTGTAAATGACAAGAATGGTTATAAGTTAAGAGAAGGTGGTTGTCTTGCAGATATTATCCCAACACTTATTCAGTTAATGGGACTTGAACAGCCAGCAGAAATGACAGGAAAGTCATTATTAGTGTAAATTAAGCATATTTTATAATGCTTGGCTGCCGATTGACGACAGCCTTGTTATATTTAGCGAGGAATGAAAATGAATATTAATTCAGGCAAAAGTAAAAAGTGTCCGTTGTGTAAGAAAACCGTATATTTGACAAATGGCAGATATGCATGCGAGACTTGTGGGTATATCATAAATAATCAGAGTGGTGCAACGTTAAACACTAGTAATTCAACATATACAAATGGTACTGCTAAGGGCTCATATGATTCGGTGTCAAACAAATCATCCTCAAAAAACACAGTCAAGATTATAAAAGGTGTGATTATTGGCGCGTTTGCTGTAGCTTTTTTGGTGCCAATGATATTGATTGGAGTGTTTAATCGTGTTGCGTTTGATCAGATTTCAGGTGTGCTTGATAATGAGGAAGTCATATCTGTAGATGAGGATGAGTATATTTTTGAAATTGAGTCATTTGATTATGATAATTGGCCAAATTTTAATGTTTCAAGTGATGATGAACAGGTTCTTCCATATTCAGAGCTGTATAGAGCGTTTGCCACAGAAGTTTTTGGTAAATCCTATGATACAGTAACGGCTGAGGAATATGGGTCGATTACATATTTGCATCAGTACTACTATGAGGATAAAATTGAATATGCCATTAATGATGGAGAGATTAAAGTCTTTGTTCATGATGGCACCATGTATGATTATCTTGACAAGGATATAAGAGCATTTACGGGACTTAAGGTGTTAAATCTTGAAAGGGAATCCTTCTATAACGATGATTCTCTGGAAGGTCTTTCACAGTTGACAGAGGTGTGGACAGGTAATACACCTGAAGAACTGACAACATTAATTGATAATCCGGAACAGATTGAAGTATTAGGCTTATGTGATTCTTATTATATGACTTCATTGTCGGGACTTGAGAATTTTCCTAATGTGACAAGGCTGTATGTAATGGGAAGCTATTTAGAGGATTTGACAGGGCTTGCTTCTCTTACAAATTTGACAGAGCTTACTATTGAAAATGGTAATTCGATTTCCAACTTTACAGATTTAGCTAAGCTTACATATCTTGAAAAGCTTACAATTTCATCGAATAAGCTAAAGAATTTGTCTGTGTTGGACAATTTGACAGGCTTAAAGGAGATTAGTCTTACAAATACATATATTACAGATATATCTGTGTTAAGTAAATATAAGGATACGCTGACAAAGCTGGAGCTGCTTAATAATTATGATTTAGAAGATTGTAGCGTTGTATCACAGCTGACTAATCTTAACAGTCTTTCAATTGAAATGGGCTATTATTCCCAGGTACCTGATTTTTCAAAGTTAAGTAAGCTTACCTCGCTTTATTTGGATGGTGCTCAGGATATTACTAATCTTGGTAAGGCAACCAATCTTACAGAGCTTACATTAGAATCCTGCAATATGGATAATATGTCGGTTTTATCAGAATTAACCAAGGTTAAATATTTTAAATTGAAAAGCCCGAATTCATTTATGGAAGTGTTTGAGGGAATACCATCAATGACATCTCTTGAAACCTTGGATATGAGCTCTGTGTGGTTTTATGCAAATATAGAAAAAGTATTTTCTCTTCCAAACCTGAATACATTGATTATTAATGATTCGAGAGTGTGTATTGATTTGGAGAAAATGCCGGAAAACAAGTCACTTCAGGTATTGGATATGAATGGGGCTACATTGGAAAAAATGGTAATTATTGAAAATGAATATTATGATTACACAGATTATGAAGAGATATCCCTGAAGGAAAATATGGATATGTTTCTTAAGTTTCCAAACCTTCAGGAATTGTATGTAGCAGATTTGGAAATAGAGAGTGTGGAAGTATTAAGTAATCTGAAATGTTTGAGAATACTTGATATTTCAAATAATAGTGTGTCTGCATTGAAACCGTTGTCAGAGATTGAAGATCTTGAAAGAGTCTGGTGCGGTGGAAATACAATTATAGATTCGGATAGCTTGTCTGAAAATGTTGAAGTAATATTTGAAGAAAACTATTGATTTTAATTATTTTATATGGTAAAATAGCTTGGCTTGATTGTAGGAGGTGTAAATTTTGAAAACATTTTTAACAGTAGTATTCGTAATAGTAGCGATAGTTTTAACAATAGTAGTATTAATGCAGGAAGGTAAGTCTGCTGGTCTTGGAACAATTTCTGGTGCCGCAGATACATATTGGGGAAAGAACAAAGGCCGTTCAATGGAAGGTAAGCTTGAGTTAATCACAAAGATTTTAGCTGTAGCTTTCTTTGTTCTCGCAATAGTTGTAAATATACCTTCGTAGTAGCATAGGTATTATTGATGATTAGTCCTCTCTTACGGAATGTAAGGGAGGACTTTTTGCATAATAAATATAAGGGAGGTTGGTGAAATTATGGATAAAGAGTTATTGAACAAAAGAAAAGAGATAATTTTAGATATTATAAATAGTCCGAATTATACGCCTATGAAGGCGAAGGAGCTTGCAATACTTTTGAATGTTCCGAAAGAGGAACGCCCGGATTTGGACTTTGTGCTCAATGAGCTTTTAGCGGAGGGTAAGATTAGCGTTTCGAAAAAAGGTAAGTATGACAAGCTTGGAGGAAATCTTGCGGTTGGAGAATTCATTGCCAACCAGAATGGTTATGGCTTTGTGGCTGTGGAAGGTGAGGAGGATGATATATTCATTCCTGCGGGAAAGACCCTTAATGCACTTCATAAGGACACAGTTATGGTTGCCATTAGAAAGGGCAGGACTGATGATAAGAAACGCAGAGAAGGGGAGATAATCAGAATAATCGCCCATAATGCAACAGAGGTTGTTGGTACATTTACTAAGAATACAAGCTTTGGCTTTGTTGTACCTGATAATAAAAAGTTTAACAGAGATATATTTATTTCTAAAAGCCATTGTAACGGTGCAATGACCGGACATAAGGTTGTTGTGGAGCTGACGTTTTTTGGTGATGATGAAAGAAAGCCCGAGGGTATTGTAAAAGAGATAATCGGTCATGTTAATGACCCTAAAACTGATATTTTGGCCATTGTTAAAGCATATGGCATACCCACGGATTACCCGGATGATGTTATGGAACAGGTGGCAGGTATGCCGGATGAGGTTACATCAAAGGATATTGGAGGCAGGCTTGATTTAAGAAATCAGTTGACTGTTACCATCGATGGTGAGGACGCAAAGGATTTGGATGATGCCATTACGTTGACTGAGGAAGAGGATAAATACATTTTAGGTGTTCATATAGCTGATGTTACCAATTATGTTACAGAGAAGAGTCCACTTGACAGAGAGGCGTTGAAACGTGGTACAAGCGTATATCTTGTTGACAGGGTTATTCCTATGTTGCCACATAAGCTTTCAAATGGTATTTGTTCCCTTAATGCAGGCTGTGACAGACTGGCACTTAGCTGCATTATGGAGATTGATAAAAAGGGGAAAGTGGTTGGACACAGAATTGCTGAGACAGTCATAAATGTCAATGAGCGTATGAGCTATACCAGTGTTAAGAAGATTCTTGACGGTGATGCAGAAGAATGCGAAAAGTATAAGGATATGGTAGGGGCACTTTTTCAAGGCTGAGAGTCGTGGGCAGATCGATCAATTTGATCGTGACC
>CAYWDL010000161.1:0-5114 GCA_964457015.1 uncultured Roseburia sp.
CGGAGTCTTGCCCATATTTTCAAGCTTTTCAACCTCTTTTCCTAATGCGTTAATTATTTTCTGCGACTTATCAGGTTCGAGAGCAATGTACGAGCCCTGCTCTGTCTGCTTTACATTTGCCATTATCTCCTGCTCAATCTTTGGATCCAACGTAACTACTGTTGTAGTTTCATTTGGTGCAAAAAACTTGCTTGATATGGAACGCTTTAAATTTTGACGCACATACTCCGTCAAAACATCAGTATCCCTTGTAACAGCAGCATAATCTGCAAGCGTTTCAAATATTGTAAGCAAATCTCTTATTGACACGCCCTCGCCAAGAAGATTCTGCAAAACCTTCTGAATCTCACCGATTCCCATAAGCTTAGGTACAAGCTCATCCACAAGAATAGGATTTGATTCCTTGATATTTGTAATAAGGTTCTGTACATCCTGTCTTGTAAGAAGCTCATCAATATGAGTTGTTATTACCTGTGTCAAATGTGTTGTAATAATTGAAGGTGGGTCAACAACTGTATAACCAAGTGATTCCGCTCTTTCTCTCTGACTCTCTGTAATCCACAAAGCAGGAAGATGGAATGATGGTTCAAATGTAGGAATACCTGTAACCTCTTCCTCAACCATACCCGGATTCATAGCCATATAATGGTCAAAAAGAATCTCTCCTTCACTTACCTTAACACCCTTTATCTTGATAATATACTGATTAGGATTAATCTGAATATTATCTCTAAGTCTGATAACCGGAACAATTGTACCAAGATCCAGCGCTATCTGACGTCTAATCATAAGCACACGGTCCAAAAGATCACCACCCTGATTTACATCAACCAGAGGAATAAGGCCGTATCCAAGCTCCAATTCAATAGGGTCAACCTGCAGTAATGAAACAACATTTTCAGGTTTCCTAATTTCTTCAACCTGCTGTTCCTCCATATTGGCAGCTGCTTCTATTCCTGCCGAAGCCTGACTGTCACGAAGCTGCGTTCCAATATAAATACTTACAACACCCATTGGAATAAATACAAATGTAGGCAGCTCTGTAAACAGGCCAAGCACAATCATAGTCCCACCTACACCGTACATAACACTTGGCATTGCAAAAAGCTCGCCAACTATAGTGTCGCCAATACCTGCTTCCTTCGAAGCCTTTGTAACAAGCATACCTGTTGCCAACGAAATCAGTAATGAAGGAATCTGGCTAACAAGACCATCACCAATTGTCAAAATTGTATATGTCTGTAGCGCTTCACTTATCTCCATTCCCTGCATCGTAACACCTGTTATGATACCACCGACAAAGTTAATTATAGTGATAATAAGACCTGCTGTAGCATCTCCCTTTACATACTTAACAGCACCATCCATGGAACCAAAGAACGCAGATTCCTGCTGAAGCTTTTCTCTTCTCTCTCTTGCCTGCTTATCATTAATAGCTCCGGTATTCAAATCGGCATCAATAGCCATCTGCTTACCTGGCATAGCATCAAGTGTGAATCTTGCTGTTACTTCTGCAACTCTTTCTGAACCCTTGTTGATAACCATAAACTGTACCAATATAAGGATAATGAATATAATTGCACCAATTACAAGACTACCGCCACCAACGAATTCACCAAATGCTCTTACAACATTACCAGGGTCACCATCAAGTAATATAAGTCGTGTTGATGAAACGTTAAGTGAAATTCTAAAAATGGTTGTCATTAACAGCATTGTTGGAAACGAAGACATCTTTAAGGCCTCCGGTGCCAACATGGAATTAAATAAAATCACCAATGCAACTGCAATATTAAACGCCATCAGTACATCCAATAACGCACTAGGAAGTGGAATAATAAGAAATACAATAGCAGCAAGCAAATACAGCGCTACACCAATATCTGTTTTTTTCATTATTATTGCCTCTCCTTTCATTGGTATTTTGTGTTACTTCTAATCTATACTATTTCTTTTCCGTTGGTACTTCTTTATTTTTCACATTGTATACATATGCCAGAACTTCGGCAACCGCCTGATATAATTCCTGCGGAATTTCCTGTCCCACTTCTACACCACTATACAACGCCCTGGCCAACGGCTTATTTTCATAAATCTCAATATCATATTTTCTTGCTTCTTCTTTAATCTTCTGAGCAAGAAAGTCTTCACCCTTAGCTATAACATAGGGTGCTTTCGCAACGGATAAATCATACTTAATGGCTACAGCAAAATGTGTAGGGTTAGTGATTACAACATCCGCCTCAGGCAATGCCTGCATCATTCGACGCTGAGATGCTTCTCTCATTCTACGTCTCTGCTGACCCTTTATGATAGGATCACCCTCTGTATTTTTATACTCGTCCTTAACCTCCTGCTTTGTCATCATCATATCATCATTGAACTTCTTACGCTGATATATAATATCTACAAAGCCTATAACCAAATATACTGCACTTATTTTTATCATTATGTCAAAAACAATCTCTCCCGTTGCTCTAATTCCATCCATCAAGGTTATATCATACAGATTGTACAATAACATAAACTGTTTAGACAGCTCTGAATAAATAATATAAGCGCATATTGCCACTATCGCAACAGATTTCAACAAATTAACCAAGGATTGTGCTGAAAATATTTTTTTAAATCCATTCACCGGATTTAATTTGTCAAGCTTTGGCTGAAGTGGCTTTGCTGTTGGTCTCCATTTAACCTGTGCAATTTCACCTAAAAAGCCTATCACCAATGCAACTATTGCAACCGGCAATACTATAATTGCCAACTTTAATCCAACCTCGCCTAAAATACCCATTGCAACCGACATATTCATATCATAAGCAGTCAATGAATATGTGGGAATAATGTTATAAACATATTTAAATAAGTCTAAAATGTTTCCGCCCATTGACCCTACTACAGCTTTCAAGACAACAAATGACACCAATAATGACAATGCATTTACTATCTCCTTGCTCTTTGCAACCTGACCTTCCTTTCTGGCTTCGTCCAACTTCTTTTGTGTTGCCGGCTCAGTCTTTTCACCACCAGGACCATCCTTTGCAAAAAACTGCAGGTTCATTTTCAGAAACAAATATCTGTTTTCCACTTTATCTCATTCCTTTAATCGTTACAGCGACCATTTCCTGCATATTGGTAAAAATAAAATTCGCTATATCCGGTAACAGAAAAACAGTCAAAAATAATACTAAAAATCCACCTAAAATTTTTATCTGCATACCAACAGAAAACATATGTATCTGGGATGCAATTTTAGTCATAATACCCATGGCGCAATCCAAAATCAATATAACTGCAAAAATCGGCAGATTAATTCTAAAGCCAATTATAAAATAATCGCCCACAAAACCTACCATATTATTCATTAATGCTTCCGTTATGTGCATTCCGCCAATCGGTATCACGCTAAACGAATCAACTATTGCGCTAAGCAAAAAGCCATACATTCCCGATGTTATAAGTAATAACAGTAATATATATTGATATAATGTACCGGTAATACTTACCTGCGACTTTGTAACCGGGTCAAAAAGGTTGGCCATGGACAAACCAATCTGCATATCTATAAGCTTTCCCGCAAACAAAATAATTGTATTGCAGATATAAGCCGAAAATCCAATTAGTAACCCTGCAATACTTTCTTTTATAACAAGCTCGGCATATCCAAGCGTTGTCTCGTATGACAATAATTCTTCAGGCAATATACTGTACACAATAAATGCCAGAAATAAAGATAACCCTATTTTTACCTTTTGCGGCACATTATTCTGCCCAAAGAAAGGTGCTATATATATGAATGACGCCATTCTTACAAGTATTAATAAATAATACTCTAAGTTTGCCTGTGAAAACGAAATCTCTACATTCATACTATATAATCTCCAAAACTACTCCATAGCCTCTCCATAAATTCAACAACAGTATTGATTATAAATGATCCAAATACCATTATTGCTATAAATATAGACAATATCTTTGGAATAAATGTCAATGTCTGCTCCTGAATAGATGTAACCGCTTGAAATATACTTACTATCAAACCTACAACTAACGATATAAGCAATAATGGTGCTGAAACTATAATTATAGTCCACAGCGCCTCGCTGGCTATATCTAATACAGCTTCTTCTGTCATTATTCATCCTCCGTTCATTTATAGAACCTGTCAAAACCTAAACGTTTCCATAAGATTAACAATTATCAGATTCCATCCATCAGCCAATACAAAGAACAATATCTTGAAAGGCATCGAAATGGTTGTTGGTGGCAGCATCATCATACCCATAGACATAAGCACCGAAGAAACCAGCATATCAATTACAATAAATGGAATATAGATAAGGAATCCAATCCAAAACGCAGTCCTTAATTCACCTATAATAAAACTTGGAATTATGACTGATGTAGGAACATCATCAATACTATCCACTTCTTCAATCTTTGCAATCTGACACATGGTTCTTAAATCCTTCTCATCTGTCTGATTAATCATAAACTCTCTCAAAGGATCAATTGCTGCCTCAAAAAATTCTTCTTGCGATATCTCATTGTTACTAAATGGCTTATAGGCATTTTCATATATGTCATTAAATACCGGTGACATAATAAAAAATGTTAAAAACAGCGACAAACCAATCAACACCTGATTCGGCGGTGCCGACTGAGTATTAAGTGCACTTCTTGTAAAATACATTACAACAATTATTCTTGTAAACGAAGTCAGCATTATGAGTATCGAAGGACATAATGCTATAACCGTCAAAAGAATAACTATCTGTAATGCACTACTTACATCTTCAGAATCTGATGAAATGTTGATTCCTAACAATCCCGTGTCATCATCAAGGTCATCTAATTCAAGTGCATCCTGTACTTCACTGTTAATATCACTAGTGGTTGCTTCCTCAACATTAACCTCTGTTGCATATGCTTTATTACCTGTACACAAAATCACAAATGAGAAAAGAAGAAAAATGCAAATAAATCGTCTAATATTTTTTATCATAACGTACCTCCATTTTATTTCTTCTTTTCTCTTATGTTTTTTATTCTCTCCAAAACTTCACTGAAAGGCGCAACCTCTTCCTGTTCCTTAATATCAAGCTTTTCGCCAT
>CAYWDL010000162.1:0-5109 GCA_964457015.1 uncultured Roseburia sp.
TTAAGCTGGCTTTGCTTGAAGCGGACGTTAGCTTTAAGGTTGTTAAGCAATTCATTAACAGCGTTACAGAGAGAGCTGTTGGTTCGGAGGTAATGACAAGTCTTACTCCGGGACAGATGGTTATCAAGATTGTTAATGAAGAGATGGTGAACCTTATGGGTTCCGAGACTACTGAGATTTCATTGAAACCATCCAATGAGATTACAGTGATTATGATGATGGGTCTTCAGGGTGCAGGTAAGACAACAACAGCTGCAAAGCTTGCAAGTAAGTTTAAAAGTAAAGGCCGTAAGCCACTCCTTGTAGGATGTGATATTTACAGACCGGCTGCTATTGAACAGCTGAAGATTAACGGCGGAAAGGTTGATGTGCCAGTCTTTGAAATGGGTACAAAGCATGAGCCGGTAAACATTGCAAAGGCTGCTATAGAGCATGCTAAGAGCAATGGCTTGAATGTGGTTATCCTTGATACGGCAGGTCGACTTCATGTTGATGAGGACATGATGAATGAGCTTGCTAAGATCAGAGAAAACATAGATATCCATCAGACAATACTTGTTGTTGACTCAATGACAGGTCAGGATGCAGTAAATGTTGCATCTAACTTCGAGGAAAAGATTGGTATTGATGGTGTTATCCTTACAAAGCTTGACGGCGATACAAGAGGTGGTGCGGCGCTCTCTATTAAGAGTGTTACAGGTAAGCCGATATTGTATGTCTCAACAGGTGAGAAGCTGACTGATATTGAACAGTTCTATCCTGATAGAATGGCTTCAAGAATCCTTGGTATGGGTGATGTACTCACACTTATTGAAAAGGCTGAGGCTGCAGTTGATGCAGAGAAAGCTAAAGAGATGGAAAAGAAGATGCGTAAAGCCGAGTTTGACTTTAACGATTATCTTGAATCCATGGCTCAGATGAGAAATATGGGTGGTATGGCAGAGGTTCTTAATATGATGCCTGGTATGGGTGCACAGCTTAAGGGTGCACAGCTGCCGGATGAAAAGGCATTGGCTAGAATTGAGGCTATTATCTACTCGATGACACCAAAGGAGCGAAGTAATCCTTCAATCCTTAACCCTTCTAGAAAAAATAGAATTGCAAAGGGTGCAGGTGTGGATATTGCAGAAGTAAACAGACTGGTTAAGCAATTTGAACAGTCAAGAAAAATGATGAAGCAGTTCTCCGGTATGATGGGAGGCAAACGCGGTGGTAAGATGGGTCGATTTAGATTACCATTTTAACATATAAATAAGACGGAGTCTTTCTGCGAATAAGGCTCTGGAAAAATTTAATTTAATTTATTTTAATGGAGGAAAGAACAATGGCAGTAAAGATGAGATTAAGAAGAATGGGTCAGAAGAAAGCACCTTTCTATAGAATAGTAGTTGCAGATTCAAGATCACCAAGAGATGGTAGATTCATCGAAGAAGTAGGTACTTATGATCCAACTGTAGAACCAAGTGCAGTATCATTTAATGAGGAATTAACAAAGAAGTGGTTAAGCAATGGTGCACAGCCGACAGAAACAGTAGCGAAGTTATTAAAGCAGGCGGGTATTGAAAAATAATTAATATCCAATTTGCGGAAAAGAGGCAACAATGAGAGAATTAGTAGAAGTTATTGCAAAAGCATTAGTTGATTCTCCTGAAGAAGTTGTTGTAACTGAAAGAGAAGATGGCAATGCAATCATTATAGAACTTAGAGTATCTAAGAATGATATGGGTAAGGTTATTGGTAAGCAGGGTCGTATAGCTAAGGCTATTCGTTCAGTAGTTAAGGCTGCTTCTTCTAAGGAAGATAAGAAGGTTATTGTAGATATTTTACAGTAAACATAACAAGTGAGTCGGGCTTTTGCTTGACTCACTTTATTTGTAAATCAGGAGGTTAAATGGAAAAATATTTCAGAGTTGGTGTTGTTACAAATACTCACGGTTTGAAAGGTGAGGTAAAGGTATTTCCTACAACAGATGATGCAGGCAGATATAAGAAGTTAAAAGAGGTTATTATTAATCCTGAAAAGGAGAATATTAAGCTGAAGATTAAGGCTGTGAGATTTTTCAAAAATCTTGTTATAGTTAAGTTTGATGGAATTGATGATATCAATGACGTGGAAAAATATAAGGGTAAGGATTTATTCGTATCAAGAGAAAATGCAGTACCACTTGAAGAAAACGAGTATTATATTGCGGATTTGATTGATATGGATGTTTATGATGAAAATGATGAGAAAATTGGCGTGTTGTATGATGTAATGCAGACCGGCGCCAATGATGTTTATGTGATAAATATGGATGATGGCAGGGAATTGTTATTGCCTGTTATTGAAGAAACTGTACTAGACGTTGACCTTGATAATAATAAGATTAAGGTTCATATTCTTGACGGATTGTTATAAGCTTTAAAGTGGTGATTAGTATGAACTATTATATTATGACATTGTTTCCTGAAATGGTAATGAATGGTCTTAATGAAAGTATAATTGGAAGGGCTGTTAATAATGGTTTATTAACAATCAGTCCTGTTAATATTAGAGATTTTTCTAATGATAAGCACGGTCATGTGGATGATTATCCATATGGCGGAGGTGCGGGTATGGTTATCAAAGCTGCGCCTGTTTATGATTGTTACAATGCTATATGCGAGAAGCTTGACGGTAAGAAACCTAGAGTGTTATTCATGTCGCCAAAGGGTAAGACGTTTAATCAGCAGATGGCAATGGATTTGGCCAAAGAAGATAATCTTGTGTTTTTATGCGGGCATTACGAGGGAATAGACCAAAGAGTTCTGGATATGATTGTAACAGACGAGGTGTCGTTAGGGGATTTTGTACTGACTGGCGGAGAACTGCCGGCGATGGTAATGATTGACGCGATTTCAAGACATATAAAGGGTGTTTTAAATAACGAGGATTCTGCTGTTACAGAAAGCTTTACGGATGATTTGTTGGAACATCCCCAATATACCAGACCGGAAACATTTATGAATATGAAGGTGCCGGATGTGCTCTTGAGCGGTAATCATAAAAAAATTGAAGAATGGCGTTATGACCAGTCTCTTAAGGAAACTAAAGAAAAAAGACCGGATTTATATGAAAAGTTTATAAATAGAAAGGTTGATTAAAACGTCTTCGTATGGTAGAATACAATGTGGCAAAGGAGGTATCATATGGGATACTGTGATATGCATTGTCATATTCTTCCGGGCCTTGATGATGGAGCAAAGGATATGAATATGTCGATGGAGATGATAGACATAGCTGTGAAGAATAATATAACGGATATTATATTAACTCCACACTATAAGCTTGGCCGTTGTGAGCATAGTAAAGAAAGAATACTAAGACATATCGATGATTTGCAAAAACAGGTTAACAGCAAGTATGATAATGTGCGTTTTTATTCCGGAACTGAGCTTATGTATGGACAAGATTGTATTGAGTTATTGGAAAATGATGAGATTCTTTCACTTAATGATTCAAAACTGGTGTTGGTTGAATTCAGACCTATGGATAGTCCGACGTACATTAAGGATAGTCTTTATAACATAACGTGTACAGGGTATACACCTGTGCTTGCACATGTTGAAAGATATGCTGAGATGGTTGGTAATTATGATGTTATCGAAGAAATTATCAGGAGAGGCGGTTTTATTCAGGTTAATGCGTCTTCAATTACCGGCAAGCTTGGTTTGAAGGTGAAAAAGTTCGCCAAAATGCTTATGAAGTACGATATGCTTCATTTTGTTGGCACAGACGCTCATAACACAGGGGACAGAAGTCCTGATATAGAGGTGTGTGCAGCTTATATTGAAAAGAAATTCGGAACTGAATACAGGGATGAATTACTTATAAAAAATCCAAAAAAGTATCTTAATATACAATAAGATAATTTAAAACGAAAGGCAAGGTTAATAATAATGGAACAGAACAATAGAGAAGAAATAGAAATCGACTTAAAACAGATATTTTTTGTTTTGCTTGATAAGTTGTTTGTAATTCTTGCATGTGGTATTTTTGTAGGTGTAGTTGCGTTTGCATATACTAAGTTTTTAGTAAATCCAACATATGAGTCAGTTACAACCACATGTGTTGTTAAAAATGAAGATGATTCAGACGTTGATGCAAATGACTTTGTTACAGGTAACTATCTTTCAAAGAATTATGTAGCAATTGTACAGAGTAATACAGTATTTGAAGAGGTTATTGATACACTTGAGCTTAATATGACTGTTGCTCAATTAAAAAGTAAGGTTGCAGTAGTAAATATTACTGATACACAGATTATTCAGATTACAGTAACTGATACAGACCCTTATAGAGCACAGGAAATTGCCGATGCCATAAGAGTTGCATCTGAAAAGGCAATTATCAAGATATTACATGTGCCTGGTGTTGAAAAGGTTGATGGAGCAAATCTTCCAACAGCCCCTTCAAGTCCTAATATGATGAAAAACGTATTATTAGGTGTTCTTATTGGTATGTTTGTTTCAATAGCTGTTATTGTTATTAGATTTATTTTAGATGATACAATCAAGTCTCCTGAGGATATCGAAAGATACCTTGGAATGAGTACGTTAGCTTCGATTCCGTTGATGGAAGAGTCTGAGTACGACGGTGAAAAGCGTTCTAACAATAAGAAAAAGAAGCATGCTCAGAAACCTGCTCAGAAGCCAAAAAGAGAAGCTGTAAGATAATTACTATAATGAATTTATAAATATTGAAAGGAACATTTACGATGCAAAGTATAAATATAGATAAAATAAAAAAGCTTGATAACATTGTAAACGAAGCATATAAAAGACTTAGAACTAATGTACAGTTATGTGGTGAGGATGTAAAGATTATTTCGGTTACAAGTAATATTCCTAATGAGGGAAAGAGCTCAGTTGCTTTTAATCTTGCAAAATCATTGGCGGAAGCAGGAAAAAAGGTTGCGTTTGTTGACTGCGATATGAGAAAATCAGTTCTTATCGGAAGATATAAGGTAAATAAAGGTGTTAAAGGTTTGTCACAGTATTTATCAGGACTTAATGAATATGAAGAAGTAGTATACGCTACAAACGTAGAGAATCTTCATGTTATCTTTTCAGGTCCTGTACCACCAAATC